>JAJDAB010000022.1 GCA_029262095.1 Candidatus Hydrogenedentota bacterium | reverse complement strand
AAGTACGCGCCGCGCATCCAAAGACCGGATGGAGCCTTGAAACAACAACTCCAAAGTCCGATAGTGACCGTGGCCCAATCAAGAAGGACTATATTCCAGCATGAAATACTTCATTCCCTTTATCCTATTCGCCGGAATCGCAGCAGCGGAACCTTTGCTTCACCAGCAGATCATTCTCAAACGTGACGCTTCGCCTGGCGCGTTCGCGATCCCGAAACTGGTGATAACCCCACAAGGCACAGCGATTATCGTCGCCCAAGAACGACTCGGTGGTGATTGGGGTCAACCCATCTCTCCTATCATTATGCGCAGCACGGATGGCGGGGACACCTGGAGTACGCCTGAATCGCTGATCGCGGAAGACTTTCCGGCGCGCAACGATTTGATTATCAAACCTACGGGCATCGTTGTCGACACGCGTACTGGACGCATTTTCGTATTCATATCCGCGGCACCTATCGAATTGCCCAACGGACGTCCGCTCATGGAGCAGTGGTTCTACCGGCACATCCAAGAGACACGTGCGCTCGGCCGCACCTGGTATCTCGTGACCAGCGACGACGAAGGTCAAACGTGGAGCGAACCGAAATCCATCGTTGACCAACTCATCAACAAGCCGCATTGGCAGGAATGGTCGCCTGTACACTCCGGCATCCAACTGAAGAACGGGCCGCACAAAGGCCGACTCGTCGTACCGGCCCGCTGTTATACCCCGGACGAAGACCCGAGCACGCTCGATTGGCGTTTTCAAACCAACTCCGTAATTTTCAGCGATGACGGTGGCGAAACATGGACACCCGGCGCGAGAACCGGCGACTTCCTCGGCGAATGTTCGATTGTCGAGCGTACTGATGGGGCCATCTACATGAATCAACGCGCCAGCCCGGGCAACGGGCGTGTCGCCGAACGCTGGTACACCGTCAGTCACGACGGTGGGACAACATTTGAGCCGACAAAAACCACGGGGCTGCCAGACGTGTTGTGTCACGTTGGACTGACAAGCGCGGTGGACGAAAATGAACAACCGATCATGCTGATGTCCAGCATCCCAGGATCGAGCCGCGAACGACTATCCATCAGTACAAGCACGGATGGCGTTTCTTGGAGAGTAAGGCGCGTTCTAGAGCCGGGACCAGCGGCCTATTCCGATCTACGAACGCTCTCTAACGGCGACATCCTCTGCGTATACGAGACCGGCGAAACGGAATCACGCCGCGACCTAGCCATCGCGCGGTTCAACCTTGAGTGGGTGAACGAGACGCCGTAAAACGGACCGCCCAATCGTCATTCCGAGCGAAGTCGAGGAATCTTCCCGGGTACGCGATCCAAACGCAGGCTCAGAGTAGATGCCTCGACTACGCTCGACATGACACTCCGACCGCCCCCTAAACCAATTCCCAACCCTTGCGATACTCACGCTTTATAAACTGATCCGCTTCCGGCGCATTCGCCGCACGCATCGTCTTCGGGTCCCATTCAAGCTTCTTACCTGCGCGATACGCGACATTGCCCAAGTGATTCGCCTCAGTCAGCCAACCCGCGTATTCAAAATTACACGTCGTCGGGTCGCCGGTCTTGCACGCTTCAATCCACTCGGGATGATGCCCAATCGAATTCGGAATGAACGGGTCAGGCCGATCGGGATCCTCCTCCCCATCTCGCAACACGACATGGCGGCCATAGTCGGAGAGCACCATTCCCGTCTCACCAACGAACAATACGCCATCGCCCCATTGAGGAATGCCTTTTTCCTTCCAGATCGTCGGCTTGTTTGCGCCCTGATACCACGACACGTTTACCGGCGGCATGTCACCGCGCGCGCCATACGTGTAATCGACTTGCATCGACGCCGGCGCAACTTCCGCGTGCGCAGGTGGGCCGAACGCCTCGACCGTGCGCGGATAGTCCAGCTTCAACGCCCAGAACGGCAGATCGATCCAATGGCTGCCCAAATCCGACATCGTTCCATTCCCGAAATCCCACCTGCGATACCACTTCGGCCAAGGGAAATAGACTTCGCTAAACGGCCGCATCGGCGCGGGACCGATCCACAAATCCCAATCCAATCCAGCAGGAATGGGATCTTCCTTCTCGGGCCGTTCCCGTACAAACACTATGTCGCCCGCCGCTTCCGATTCTTCCTTCGGTTGACGACCCCATGCCCGCGAAACCCACACATGCGCCTCGCTCACCGCGCCGATCGCCCCAGACTGAATGAGTTCAACGACACGCCGGTAGTTTTCACCCGCATGAATCTGGGTACCCATTTGTGAAGCGACCTTCGTCTTTGCCCAGGCTTCTCGAATGATGCGCGCTTCCCAAATATTGTGCGTCAACGGTTTTTCGCAATACACATGTTTCCCGAGTTGCAACGCCGGCAGCGTCGCGAACGCATGCGTGTGTTCACAGGTACTTACTACGACCGCATCAAAGTCCGCCGCGTCGTCATAGATCTTTCGGAAGTCGGTGTATTTCTTTGCGCCCGTAAATACCTCGGCAGCCTTATTAAGATTCTTCTCGTTGACGTCGCACAGCGCCACGATGTTCTGGCTGCGCATCGCACCCAAATTACCTCCGCCTCTACCACCACAACCAATAACCGCGATATTGAGTTTTTCATTCAAGTTTTGGCCGTGCACGATCGCGGGAGCCGCAACCGTCGCAACGCTCGCGGCCGCAGTAGCGTGCAAGAACGAGCGCCGTGTTATCGCGTTGGATTTTGCCGTATCGGTAGACGTTCGTTTGGACATCGTTCAGTACTCTCTCAACGTTAGGAACGTTAACATTTGTATTCTGACACAATACGAAACCCTGCCGGTGGTATCAAGGCAACGGATGCACGCGCAGAATAGCCAGAGCTCTTGACATTCGAAATCCACCCTTATACTTTAACCAATCACTTATCATAGCGTAGTACAATAATCGCTTCGGAGATTCGACGACATGGTCCACTCACGCTCTATACCCCTCATTCTTGCACTTTGTTCTTACGCCGTCGTCGTATGCCCTGCCAATGCGCAACTGCCGTTTCTAGGCAAACCGTTTAGTTCCACACAGATCGCGAGTGACGTCGTATATGGAACGGGCATGGTAGATGTCACAACAAGTCCTAGCAGTATGAATTTAACGTGCGACACCTACATCCCCTCCGGAGCAGGTGTCCCGCCGCTTGTACCCGCGATCATCCTAGTCCATGGCGGGGCGTACATCATCGGCGACAAAGCATCCCCACCCGCCGAGAGCAGTCCCGGTTCCGGCGATTTCGGCACAACGATGGGGACGTACGCACCAGAATTTGCAAGACGAGGGTACGTCGCGATTTCGATCAATTATCGCATGATTCTCGACGACCCAGATGGCACGGGGTTGCTGACCACAGGCGGCGCAAGTCTAACGGGAATTGTCGCAGTTATTCAGGCACTCATTTCCGGATCCGTCACCGTCCCCGATGCTCAAGTTGAACGCGCAATAGAGGCGGCCGTTGCCGATACCGGAAAGGCCTACGACTACCTCGTGGCGAACAAGGATGCGTTCCTGGGCTCACATGGATTTAGCATCGACACCAGCCGAATCGCCGTTGGCGGATGGTCTGCCGGTGGATTCATTGCTCACGACTTCGCCTACGCTGTGCCGTCAAAACCAGTCCGCGCCGTCTGGAGCAATTCAGCAGGCATGGAAAACCGAAGCGTTTTCATTACGAACGCCTCCCAACCACCCTCGATCATGTTTCATGGCGACGCAGACACCATTGTGAACGTCAGTTCTACAAGAGATTTCGATACGACTCTTGAGTCAATTGGAGTCCCCCACCAGTACTATGAGATGGTCGGCGATAATCACTATTACCTCAGTACGCGGCCTGTATTCGAGACGGCAGCCAAGGCCGGACCGGGGACGACGGTGGATAATCTAGTGGGCGAGTTCTTTTTCACCCACATGGACCTCCTGCCGTTGGCTATCGCAAGCTCAGCAGTACCCGCAAGTTCAAATAGCGGAAACGCGCTTCTCGTGGTTTTCGTTGTCATATTCGCGACGATCGTGATGACCGGCTACACCCGGATTCGCTACCGCAAAAACGCCTAGAGTCATTGAAATCACGACACCAGACCGCCATACTGTGTGATCCCCAAAGTTACAGGGGTTCAGGAATACGGTTGAGGAGACTTGTGCGGTGGAAGACGAAGCAATACTGACCTTTGAAACCTCCGGTCAGATCACGGTGGGCCATATTGATGCCGAAGTACTAGACGCAACCAACGTCAAAGACTTTGGCCAAGAAGTCCAGAAGATCATGGAGGATGAATCCAACGTCCACTTTCTACTCGATTTCGCGAAAGTGAACTACCTTTCCAGTGCCGCGCTCTCAGAACTCATCTATCTATATCGGCTCAGCCGAGGGAAAAAAGGCGATGTACGCCTCTGCCACGTATCGAAGCAGATCATGACCGCGTTCGAGATCACGAATCTGAATAAGATGTTCAAGATCTATCCACAGCCATACGACGAAGCACTAACAGAGTTCGCAACCTCCCTCGAATAATTTCAACGCAGCGCCGATCGGCAAGGACGCCGACTCGAATTGAGGTACCTATGGATAGCAAGCGGTATCAGTTCCACGTCGTTCTCTTTTTGACAGCGACCATCGCCACGGCCGGACATGCCCAACACCAGGACAAATTCCGGCAACTCGACGAATTACTTCCAACCCCGAATACCTATCGCACCGCATCCGGCGCACCGGGACACGACTACTGGCAACAAAAAGTCGATTATGAAATCGATGTGACGCTCGACCCTGACCGTCATTGGATTACCGGTTCCGAGCGAATAACCTATCAAAATAACTCCCCCGATACGTTGACGTATCTCTGGGTTCAGCTAGACCAAAACAATTTCGAACCCGACTCTAAACGCACGTTGACCGCGTCCATGCGCCCCATGCGGCGCAATCCCACCATCGGCGAGGGTGAAATCTCATTCGATAGCCTCGATCAAATCCTTTCCAAACCGGAATTCGAAGGCGGCCATCGCATTACGAGCGTGCGCAGCGGAGCGGGTGCCGATCTCGCTCACACAATCAATGGGACGATGATGCGCGTCGAACTTTCGAAGCCATTGACGCCCTCCATGTCGACCGTGGTCGCCATTGATTGGAACTACCCCATCACAGAACATCGCATCTTCGCCGCGCGCTCGGGCCGCGAACACTTCGAAGACGATGACAACTGGCTCTACGAAATCGCCCAATGGTTCCCACGCCTGGCCGTCTACTCCGACGCAAACGGTTGGCAAAACAAACAATTCATGACATCCGAATTCGCCCTCGAGTTTGGTGACTACACCGTGCGCATCACCGTTCCCGAAGATTTCGTAGTCGCATCCACCGGGGTTCTTCAAAACGACGACGAGGTTCTAACCCAAGATCAACGTGATCGACTCGAAGAAGCACGCACCGCCGATGCCCCGGTGTTTATCATCACGCCCGAAGAAGCAAAGGCGAACGAATCGAGTCGCGCAGAGGGCGCGCAGACGTGGGAGTTTGTGGCAGAAAACGTCCGCGATTTCGCCTGGGCCGCTTCGCGCAAGTTTATCTGGGATGCGCAAGGATTCGAACTCGATGGTCACTTCACGCTCGCCATGTCCTTCTGGCCGAAAGAAGGCGACCCGCTCTGGAGCCAATACTCCACACACGCAGTTCTCCAAGCGCTCGAGTCCTACGGCAACCACCTTTTTCCATGCCCCTACCCCGTCATGATTTCAGTCAACGGTCCCGTCGGCGGCATGGAATATCCAATGATTACGTTCAACGGTGCGCGCCCACAGGACGATGGCACCTATGGCGAATACACGAAGTACGGCCTGATCTCCGTCATCATCCACGAAGTCGGGCACACCTGGTTCCCGATGATCATCAATTCCGATGAACGCCAATGGACGTGGATGGACGAGGGCACCAACACATTCACGCAATTCCTTGCGGAACAAGACTGGGAAGATGAATACCCTTCACGGCGCGGATTCCCCCGCAAGCTAACCAACTATTTCCGAGATTCGAATCGCGTCCCCGTGATGACCGATGGTGACTCGTTGCTTCAAGTGGGGAACAACGCATACGGCAAGGTCGCAGTCGCGCTCAATATCCTGCGCGAAACCATTCTCGGTCGTGAGTTGTTCGACTACGCTTTCAAAGAATACGCAAACCGTTGGAAATTCAAGAAGCCCGAGCCCGCCGATCTTTTCCGTACAATGGAAGATGCTTCCGGTACTGACCTCGACTGGTTCTGGCGCGGCTGGCTCTATGAGAATGAGTCCGTCGATATAGCAATAGAGGGATTGACCGTATATGACCTTGACACCGGCGATCCTGCGCGGGACAAAGCAAAGGACCGCGCGGAACATGACGCAAAAGCACCGGAATTGACCCGACTCCGCAATGCGGACAAAACGAAACGCGTGGACAAACACCCCGAGCTTTTCGATTTTTACGATGAATACGACGAATACGCGGTGACGACCGAAGAGCGCAAGAAGTTCGACGAGCTACTCGAAGAACTGACAGACCGGGAACGCGAACTGCTGGAAACCGCGAAGTACTTCTACGCCGCCGACTTTGCCAATCTAGGTGGAACGGTCATGCCGGTCATTCTAAAAATCAACTATGCAAACGATTCCTCCGAATTGCTACGCATTCCAGCGGAGATTTGGCGCTACAACAATAAGAACGTGTCGAAGCTGATCCTATCCGATCACGAAATCGACAGTATTGAAGTCGACCCAAACCAAGAAACCGGTGACATTAACACCCAGAACAACCGGTTCCCCCGGATCATCCAGGAGAAACGATTCAAGGTCGTCCCCACCGAAGACCGACCCGAAAATCCAATGCAAGAAATTCGTACTGAAGAAGAGGCGGACGCAGCGCCTGCGGACGCCGAAGAAGAATCGTCGGACGACGCACGCCGTTAGCGTCCAGGGCACAGGATGTCCACCGTACTCTCTTCGCAACTTCGATTCACTGAACCGAAGATTCGAATTTAGCTGCTGCGTGATCGGTCACGCAAGGCAAGGCCCACGCTTACGACCACGAGAACTAACAACGAACCACCAGAAACAGCAATCCCCCACCGGATCGTCTTCGAACGAAACTCGAAAACGATCTCGTGCTCACCTTCGTCGAGATACACGGCGCGTTGAGATACATTCGCGCGCAATATTTCCACGGCCCCCCCATTCACCATTGCTTGCCACCCGGGATAGAAGGTGTCCGCCAATACCAGGTAACCCGATTGTCCCATTTTCGCTTGAATGATAACTCGGTGCAGCTTGTAAGACTCGATCACCGCTGTCCCTGACACCCCATTCGAAATCCCACTCGGTGTTAAATCGCCTCGCTGGCTCAAGAGCACTTCTCGGTCCGGGCGAAACGACGACGACCTCATCACCTCCAACGCTTCTGCATCGCCCGATACCCAGCGGGCCTTGGGAACCACATACGCCCTCGGCATTACGTCGAGATTCTCGTAGAGGTAGGCGTATCCGTCGACTGGAATCCTTGCTAAGCGCGGATGCGTTATCGGCATGTGAGAGATGAAGTGTTTCACATTGAACGCGCTCGCAACCCGAACGAATTCGGGCGTAACGAGGATATCTCCGTCAGGCCCGAATCCCAACGTCGTCGCGATTATGCCGCGGTCATGGATCGCATCGCTCCACACTGCTGAGACGTATTCCGGAACGAGACTCATATAACCATCTACACTCTCTAGCCCGAATAATACATTCGTATTCGGTTGAATAAACGAACGCTGCAAATCATAGGTAAGAAGTTCACCCTGCCACCCACCGGCCATCTTGTAAGCCGCCTCGTGTGTCTCGATGGCCCCAATACTAAATACACGCCCAAGCTCCGGTTGCTGTGACTGGAGGTACTGTACCGTTGAAGGCGCGCTGAGCCATTTGCTCGCAGGTGCAATCGGAATATGCCTTCGTTGTACAAACCACAAGTCTCCAAACGTCACTGAGACAAGTGCAACACCCACAAATACAGCTACACTAGAGTTTCGGACCTGGAATCGCGTGGACAACCGAGTCCATCCCAATGCCGCAAGAATCGCCAATGCCATGTCCACAAACGCTAGGAAGCGCGTCGGAAATCGGAAATAGCTGAACCCCGGAAGCCCGTAGTACGCCGCGTAAAAAGTCGGACTCCACTTTCCGAGTACCAGCGAAAAACAAACGAGACCGAACACGGCGAAAAAGCGAATGTACCATGATGATCGAAATTGAAATATCGCAGTGTAGACGGCGATCAAGAACGGCAGGACACCGAGATAGGCATAGTTCTCCCAAAAAATCGTTCCGGCATATGTGGTGAGACCCGGGTCACCATTTATGAACGGTAGAAGAAACGTCATCACGTCTGGGAGGTAGTAAGCGAAGTCCGTCGCGAATGCGATATCGGTTCCCTCGCCACGCGGCGACAAACTCGCCAATTCGAACGCAGGTATCAACTGAACCGCGGCAATCCCCACACCTAAAACGCCCGCGCCAATGAAACACCATGCCGCCGGTTGGCGAACAATCCACGCTAACGCACTCCACGCACGCCAAGCTGACGAAGGATTCTGACTCGAATCCGGTTGTCGGCTGTTCAATAGGCGAAAGAAGGCATAAGCCGCACAGGTCAGCGCGGTGTAATAACTTATGTGCGGAAAACCAGCCAGTATTTGAGCACCGTACAACACTGCGAACGCACCGAAGTAGGCGACGTTTTTCCGCGCGATACCACGTTCAATCAGCCAGAAAAGCCAGGGCACCCAAGCCGCCGCTTGCACCATATCCATATGTTTAACATGACTGATGAAAAATCCTGCATACATGAACGCCAAGGCACCCAACGCCGCACCTACTCGATTCGAACCGATTTCCCGAGCTAACAAATACAACCCCATTGCAGCAACGACAAACGGCAACAACACGCTAATATTCTGGGCCCAAACCAAGGGCAACAAACCATACAAAAGCAAGTTCGGGGGATAACACGATCCTGACTCGATGTGTGCCTGAAATGGGAAGCCCCCGTATGTGTACGGAGTCCATAGCGGAAATACGCCCGCCTTGAGAGACGCAGCAAGAAACGCTCGATTCGGAAAATGAAAATTATGAATATCGCTCGTGAATATATCGTCTTGGATGACCAAACCGCGCATCGTGACCAAGTCGGGGAACATCACCGCCAGGGATATAACTGCAAGCGCCGCCACGCAGCTTAGCTCTACCAGCCACCGCTGCGGACGAACAGTTTCGTCGCGCTGACTCTTCTTAGCGGACGATTTTGAATCCCGACGCGTCATGATCTTCCAATATCTCGCATTTGCACATTGCCTATAAGTATATGATTCTTGCTCGTCACCGGGCCAGCGAGTACCTGCCGATTCGCGGCCGGAACCTCTTGGAGATACGCTTCGGCGATTTCGACACGCGTAAGAAAGAAATAGGGAACCTCTCCCAGCAGGTTCTCCTCCAATCGATTGACATCGTGCAGCACATCAATCGGCGTGTCCGAATAAAACGCAAACGCCGGATAGAACTTCGACGTTTCAACGGTATAACCCTGACGCTGGAGTTCGGCCACGTAGAAAACGATCTCTTGCGGCGATTCCTTGCCCGTGTAATGAAAGCTGCGCGCAATCAGTACGATGAGAATCGCTGCCAACGCCACACTCGCCAAGCGCGCGAGCCCCTCGTTCAGGCGCAACGACCGCCAGGCGATCCCCGCAACCAAGACCAGCACCCAAATTTCGACGAGCAACACCGGACGTGGATTCGCTACGCTGAAATATACAGCGGCCACCAGTACCATGCCGCCGACGAGACCCGGCAACGCCGCTTTACAGAGACGCACCCAGGTATTCAGCAGTCGAGACGTACCATAATCACCCTCGTGGAGCCATACAAAGGCCAGCGCCGACGTCAAGAACGGTATCGCGGGCAGGATGTATTCATACTCCTTTCCCGCAAACAGGCTGAACGTCGCCACACTAATGCCCCCGAACGTTACAGCGAACCGGTACCAGCCACCGTATGCCCGCCAAAGGCTACGCGATAATAGAGCAGGCAACAGTAGACCCCACGGCGCAAGCATAAGCGGTGCGCCTGCAAAGAAATACAACGTTGACCCACTATTAATCTTGGACGCCGTATGCGTGCGTTCAAGCACCTGTTCGTCAATCAACGCCTGGACGTATTCCCAACCGACCTCGCGCAACACGGCGACCGCCCACGGCGCGGCACATAGCGCTCCGAATACCGCAGCTAATGACCAACGCGCAAAAAGTCGTCCCGTTTTCCAGTCGGCACGCCCTGCGTACCACGTCCACACTCCCACGAGTAGAACAAGACCCCAAGGAAACGTTAGAAAGCCACCAATATCCAATAGCGCTGCAAAGCCGCGTAGAACAAAGTCCAACCCCAGCGAAAAGATCGACCATCGTATACAAACACCGAATCTATCCAACGACGCGGGATTCAAGACCATCACACTCGCAACCCACCCCGCCCACAAAAAGGGAATCACAACCGGTCCCTTTAGCATCATTGCTGCGCCGCAAGCGATCCCTCCGATCACCGCTGAACGAATACCATTCTTCCCGAGATGCAACGTGGTGATCGCGATAAAAATTGCAAACGTCAGCGGGATGTCCAGTTGCGTCCAGCGCGCACGTTCCAAGACATAAGGCGCGATCCCGGTAATCAGAGCGGCCCAACGCGCATGCCGCTCCCCCGCCGCTTTGCGCAACATCAAATAGACACATAGCACCAGCGCAATGGCACACAACGCTCCGGGCAACCGCGCCGCCCACTCGCTCGGCCCACCAGTCAGCCAATAGACCGGCACAATGCACCAATAGAGCAACGGAGGTTTGGCCAAATAGACGTTCTGATTGATCGTCGGAACGACGAACTGGCCGGATCGCAACATTTCCGCTGGAGGCGCTGCCCGTTGTCCTTCGTTGTCCGAGACAACATCCATCCGAGCCAATTCGAAGAAAATCGCGAAACCAACGACGACGCAAATCAGTACCGAAAACGGGACCGGCGAACTACGCCAAGAGGAAAGGGTCGAGGCCATCCTGGCTCCCCGAGGAGAAGAAAATCCGGCAGCGTGCGCATGTGCGGATCCGCACGTGGATATCGACGAGCGAGTGGCTTAAGGCGCAACTACGCGCCGTCTGCGCACTTTTTCCGTGGGGGACGCCGTCGACTGGGGCGCGATGGCTCTCCGTCGGCGCACTTTTTCAGTAGGCTCGGCTGCGGGTGCCACTAATTTTCCCTTACGACCTTTCTTGATAAGGTCACCCGTAAGTTTATACTCGACAACTTCCGGTTCCGGATTCGGCGGCGTATGTTTCGCCTCGATCGCTCGTGATCGATCAAGCCGCTTGAAATATCGGTCTACATCCCGATTGGGATGCGAGAACTCATTTTCCATGTCTTTTGCCACATCGCTGCGATATTTGACGTAGGCCACTTCTTCCTCGGTCATCGCGGCAATGTCGACTTCACTTTGAATGATGACATAGCCACCTGCGCCAAAGACCGTCGCCGCTGGCGCATTGAATGCCCAATGAAGCAACGCGGCTGCCGTAAGGCCATCGGCCACGGCTGCCAAACGGCGATCGCTGTCGATATGCGTATTCATAGTCTGCAAACGCGCGGGGCCTGGCTGAAGCTTTCCCGCCATACCCGTATAGGTGCTTTCAACCAACTCAACGCCACCGTGACGCACGCCGCGGATCCCTTCTACGCCGCCGATATACGGCATCTTTGAGTGCCCGCGTTTCATTCCACGGACAGGCTGTACAAACAGCGCCTTCAGGCCGCGATACATCGCTTTGTAAGGTCGCGTCCCCGGTTCTTCAGGATTGCCCATCGGACCAACGTAAGCCGGTTCAATCGCCCAGGTGGACGAGACCATAACACCACCCGCGATACATCCTAATAGCACACGTCTGAGTATTTTCATCGTCTTGCCGACCCTTGCCCGGTTGTATGATCCATCAGCCACAACTTGTCAGGAGTTTACACCAATTTCGCCCTAAATCCAAGTGCTCAATGGATTTGGACCGTTTTTGATTCATGTACAAAATATCCAATTTCCGCGCTCATTAGGTGTTAAACCCTTCAAATATCGGCCCAAACAGGTCCTCAAGTTCCTTTTCTTCATCCTGAGGCGTCTGCGGGACCATCCCCGGCGCAGGTTGTGGTGCTCCCGGATCCTCGAGGGGACGAAGATCCGCAGGTTGTTGTTCGGGAGCGGGTGACCAGTTGTCGCCCTTCAAGTACGCCTCCTTAAATCCCGGTCCCGATCCGTAAAACGCGATATCGGGCGGCACATCAAACTCCAACACCGGCAGATCGCGATGTGCTTCGATCATCACTTCCGTCCAAATAGGACACGCCAAACGTCCGCCGGTAAATCCGCGTCCCGCGCCAAGTGAGCGATAATCTCGATATCCGATCCAGACGACACAGGTGAACTGCGGAGTAAACCCACAAAACCAGACGTCCCTCGCATCGTTCGTCGTGCCGGTCTTACCAGCGCGTGGCCGTTCAAGTGGACGCGACCGCGCACCCGTCCCTCGGACGGCCACACCTTCCATGACATTCGTCATTAAGTACGCGATATTTTCGTCCAACACTCGGTTGCCTTTCGGTCGCGCCTTGAACTCCGTGATGCCATCTCGGTTCCGGCGTTCGCTGACCAACACTGGCGGGTAATACACACCTCCGTTGGCGAACGTCGAATACGCGGCGCAATGCTCCAGTGGATTGACGACGAGACTGCCCAACGCAATCGTCAACCCAAGGTTGTCCGGAATCGGCGTTTGGATTCCCATCTGTTGAAGCGTATCGCGAACCGCCGAAAGACCATAGCGCCGCACGAGCTTGACCGCCACGATATTGACCGATCGCTCCAACGCCCTGCGCAGCGTTGTCGCTCCGCTATACCCGCCACCGAAGTTTCTCGGCGACCAATACTTACCCGTGCCGACCATGATCGTCAGCGGCGTATCCAATTCCACACTCGATGGCCGCATGCCCTGTTTCATCGCGGTGGTCCAAACGAACGGCTTGATGCTGGAACCAGGTTGCCGTTTTGCCTGGGTCGCGGTATTGAATTTTTCGGTTTCAAAATCGCGTCCGCCAAACATCGCACGAACAAACCCTTGCCTGCCCTGCCGGTTGTCGATCAACACCAACGCGCCGGAAACAGGTACGAATTCGGACTCACGCCGCGCCCGCCGCAAATAGTTCAGTTTGTCATCATCGAATTTTTGCAAATGGGTCTTAAAAATTTCCTGCACTTTTACTTGCAGACCTAGATCGATTGTGGTGTGGATTTCCAAGCCGGATTCAAGGAGGTCCGCCTTGTTCACCAAATTTCGCTTTCGCAAATCGACACGGGTTGCTTCGCAAAAATACGGTGCCAAGAACTCATTCGGTCGCCACTCCGACTCGTCATCGCCCATCGAAACGGCCAGTTCTTCATCGGTCTGTAATGACGCGATCAGCGATTCCGTGTCCGCGACTTCGAATTCTTCTTCTGTAATGAAACCGTTCCCCAGCATCTGGCCCAGCACAATTCGCCGACGCGCGCGTGCGTTATCCGGCTTGCGATCAGGGCGATTGTTATTGGGTGATCGCGCAAGCCCCGCGAGCATTGCCGCCTCGGCAATCGATACATCTAGACAAGTCTTGCCAAAGTACTGCTGCGATGCCGCCTCAACGCCATACGCGCTACCCCCAAGAAACAGCTGATTGAGATAGAGCTCTAGGATTTCGTCCTTAGTGTACCGGCGTTCGACTTGTAACGAAATGATGGCTTCGGTCAGTTTTCGTTGCAGGGTACGCGATTGGCCGACCGGCAGCGGCTCAACGTTTCGTACCATCTGTTGCGTAATCGTGCTGCCGCCCCGAACGCGGCCCGTCTCAAGGATGTATCGGAGCGAGTTAACGATAGCGTCCGGGCGAACGCCTCGATGCTCGTAAAACTTGTCGTCTTCAGTGGCGATGAACGCTTTTTGAAGCCGAAGCGGAATCTCATCGAGTCGGAGAACCCGTCGCGAT
>JAJDAB010000021.1 GCA_029262095.1 Candidatus Hydrogenedentota bacterium | reverse complement strand
GTCTGCCAACGAAGTAACGCTGACCGTTGCCTTGAATACTGCGCTGACCGCCGGCAGCTCCGTTACGGTGCGCTATTTGACCGCAAACGTCTCAGCGGAGAGTGGCGTGGACTACACGTCGTCCACCGGTACGCTGACGTTCGACTCCACGAAGTCGACGAACACCATCGTCATCCCGATTCTCGAAGACAACGCTGACGAAGCTAATGAAGCATTTCGCGTAGTCTTGACCGATGTACAGGGCGCGGTTCTCGGCACGAACATGTCGGCCTCGATCACCATCGTCGATAACGACGAGGCCGCGTCATTCGGCGAACAGACCGGAAGCGGCTGCAACGCCGGCACCATCGGCGGTGGGTCGAGCAATCCGCCCGCAGGCTTCCTAATTCTCGCATTCGTGATTTGCGTTGCGACATTCAGCGGCCGCTTCGTGAAACGTCCTACCGAAGCGCTTTGCGCGGGCCCCGTGGCCTTCTAGTTTATCGCGCTTCTTGTGGCTCTCCTTGGGCCCCGTACCGATGACCGGTACGGGGCCTTAATTGTTCCTGGCCTTGCAAACGGCGTGGTTTTTTGAGATAATACTTGACGTAATTGAATAAAGTGCTAGTCGGGGGATTGGCCACTGGGTACGGCGTAGTGCGATTCATGCGCAACGGGGCGTACCCTGCTAAAATGGAGTTGTCTGTCACCGGCCCACTTGGGCTTTCGCGTCAACAGTAGGGATACTCTTCGATGTACCTGGATTTTTATCGGCTGAATCGGGAACCGTTCCATATTACGCCTGATCCGGATTTTCTTTTTCCGAGCCCGAGTCACAATGAAGCGTTGGCGTCGATTGTGTATGGCGTAGAAAAGCGCAAAGGTTTTGTGGCGCTCACGGGTGAGGTGGGAACGGGTAAGACGACGATTCTTCGCGCATACCTTCGACGCGAAGAAGGCACGGACATCCGGCCGATCTATCTGTTTCATCCGGACCTGTCATTTCGTGACTTAGTCATCAAGCTTTCGCGTGAGTTGGGACTGGAAACAGGAGAGTCATCTACCTCGGAGTTGTTGGAGTGTCTTCAAGGGCAGCTCATCGACGAATATCGAGAGAATCGCACACCCGTCCTGATCATTGATGAGGCGCAAAACATGCCGATCGAGACGTTGGAACAGCTTCGCATGCTTACCAATCTCGAAACGAGCAAAGACAAACTGCTGCAAGTCGTCTTGGTTGGACAGCCGGAACTGGAAGAAATCCTAGACCAGCATTCGTTGCGTCAGCTAAAACAGCGCATCTCGGTTCGTTCAACAATCCAACCGCTCACTCCGACCGAGGCGGCGGCGTATGTACGCAGCCGAGTGGAGCGCGCAGGCGGCGAAGCGAAGTATTTGTTCTCCGATTCCGCCATCAAAGAAATTGTCCGGCTGTCCAATGGGATACCGCGCACGATCAATACGTTGTGCGACAACGCGTTGATCGCGGGGTACGGCATGCAACAACGGCCGGTGCCGCCGAAAACTGTACGTGAAGCGGGGCGCGACTTGCAGATGAATGTCGGTTCCGGACAGTCATATAGACCTGCATGGGTTGCCGCTGCCGTCGTCGCCGTTCTGGCGGGAGCTGCGGGCGCCTACTGGATGATGAATGGCTCGCAACCGGCCACCGGCGACCCCGGCGCGCATGTCGCTTCAGCCGCGTCGTTGCAAAACGAAGAACTCTCCGAATTACCGGTAACGGAAAGCGTAGACGAATCTTCCACTTTGAACGATCCGATCGAGTCCCCCATCACCACGCCGCCGGAAGTGGAATCTAGCGCTACGCTGGCGGTGGTTGAGCCCAATCCAGTTGACTCGCTAACGGAAGAGTTGCGCAATCGAGTTGCCGAACGTGACAGCGCGCCTATTGCCCCTCGCGAAGTTGAGGTCCGGCCGGTTGAGCCGGAACGTTCAACCGCTAAACCGACCATTGATGCGCCAGCACCCGTTGCCGCGTCTCCGGTTGCCGCTCAGACCCCCGAGCCACAACCGCCAACACCGGACGTGACTGTTACGCGAATCGCCTCGCGAACGTTCGCAAACAAAATAGACGTGATCACACGCATCGTGAAGCCCGGCGACTGTCTGAGCAAGATGATCTCGGATGTTTACGACACGGAGTTTTACCAAGGCATCATGCCGGAGATCATGCGTCAGAATCCGGAAATTAGAAACCCAGACGCGTTGACGGTCGGATTGGAAATCGAGTTTCCGACGTCCTTGAAACCTTCGTGATAAGGCTCTCTTCCTCGCGTCATCTAGCGGCCTGTTCGGGCTTCCTCACCTTTCGGTAGTTCCACTATTTCCCGCTATCGTAGCATTGTCAGTAATTGACCGCGGGCGTGACGTATTTTTCGGTCGATTGTTACCGTGGGTGCAAAACTTTGGTTGCGCGCCGAAGCCCGCTGGGCGTACAGTATGGTCTTGCTGCGCGATTGCGTTTACTGCGTAGTCGCCACGCTCAAAACACAATCGTGAAACCTGCGTGTTCGGGTGTGTCGGGGAGGCTAGCCACGAACTTCAGACTATCTTCGGGGGGTAGTCGGACTAGTGGAATCGGCCTAAGGGTGCGCTGATTTTTTGAGCGGTTATGAAATGGCTGTGTCCGCATTGAGGGGAAATAGAAAAATGCAATCGTTCGTTTGTCCGCTGACTTGGATCCTACTTGTTCTCGTTTTTGGTTTGGGTCTACCGACATCGCTCGCCGCCGACTCCGGCGCAGCTCAATCGCTCTCGCCACAACAAGCAGTCAACCGGGCGTTAAATACCATGTCGTCCACGTCTTCGGGTGCAACGCTACATCACCCAGAACACGAAGCCATGTTCGATTCTTCGGGCGTGTTGTTTCGTCCGCTGCAGGGCGGACCGGATTGGCATTGGCGCATGGTCGGCATGGGACGGGACGTACGCGTCTCGGAGCCTACACCCAAACCTTTCGCGGCGTCGGAGTTGCCCGGCGTTGTTCGGTATGATCGCGGTGCCGTAATTGAGGAATGGGTGCCGCGTGAGCATGCGGTAGAACAACGGTTCGTATTGTTGTCGCCGCCCGCCGGTTCGGGGGATTTCGTTGTGGATGGCGCGGTGACGTCTTCGGGTGCATTGGAGGCATCGTCAGCGGGTTGGGTTTGGCGGTCGGATTCCGGCGTGGTCAGTCTTGGACACGTTTACGTTTTCGATGCGAATGGTTTGTCTATTCCTGCGCGAATGGACGTTGATGCCGGGCGCACGCGAATTGTCGTGGATGGGGACGCGCTGGATGCGGCCGCGTATCCGGTAATCATCGACCCTGAAGTGGGAACGAACGATTTTCGGATCAGTGCGATGGACGCGGATGCCGACGCGAATTTCGATGGTGTCAATGCGGCGGTGGCGTATAACAGCACGAATAATGAGTACTTGGTGGTTTGGCACGGCGATACCAGCGCGGGCGCACTCGTCGACGACGAATTTGAGATTTACGGGCAGCGCATCAACGCGGCAACGGGCGCTGCGGTGGGTACCGATGACTTTCGGATAAGCGACATGGGAACTGATGGCAGCACTTCGTTTGCAGGGGAGAATCCGTCCGTGGCGTACAACAGCACGGATAATGAATACCTCGTCGTATGGGAGGGGGATGATTCAGCAACCAATGGTTTCGAGATTTATGGGCAACGAATCTAT
>JAJDAB010000020.1 GCA_029262095.1 Candidatus Hydrogenedentota bacterium | reverse complement strand
AGCCCTTCGGGTGAGTAAGGTTGCAAATAATGAGCTTATTCACACGGTCCGGAAATCGAATCGCGAATTGCCACGAGATCGCGCCGCCCCAATCGTGGCCGACCAGCGTCACACTGTCCACACCGAGATCTTTGATCACCGCTTCGACGTCCGACAACAAGTGAGGCATCGCGTAGTTCTCGACGCCTTCCGGCTTGCCTGACTTGTTGTACGCGCGCGTGTCCATTGCAACGCATTTGTAGCCGTCTGCCAAGCCGTTCATCTGGTGTTTCCACGAATACCAAAAATCAGGAAAGCCGTGTACGAATAGAACTGGGTCACCTTCGCCCAGTGTCACGTAATGAATATCGACCCCGTTGTTGTCGACGGTGTGGTGTTCGACGCGATCGAATACGTCTGCTGCGTCATCGGCACCAGCCGCGCAGGTCATCAATAAAGCAATCGCCAAAAACGCTATCTTAGAATTCATAATTCTCCACTCCCGGATATGGTTGATTGCGGTATAAGAGCATATATCGCAGAAAAATTACAGGTTTGCATCGGCGAATAGCGCTCGCGTCTCAGGATGATGCTCCCGCAACCAATCCGCAAGCTTTACGCCTTCCTCTTCGCCGGGAAAGAAGAGCAGAAAATCGTTGTTCCCAGGGAACGTCTGGCAGAGACCCCAGAATACGTCTTTTCGGGATTTCGCCTTGCCAAGAACAAGCCCCATTGACTCCAGACCCGCCCCAGCGAGCCAGTCTTCAAGCGATTTGCGCTTTCCGACTATGCCAGCGGAATCGACTTCGATGTTCCTGGCCCCGAGCTCTTCCGTTAAAAACGAAAGAATACTCGTCGCGTACGTCAATCGCCCTTCGCCTTTGGTCGAGGATAGACCCGAGAGATTTTTTAGCGCGTTCACATCGATAACAACTTCGGCGAGGTTCTCCGTAATCGTTTCGAGGTTGGCCATGGACTCGTGACTTCGCATGCGAATGTCATTGATCATCCATAGCGCAAGGACCGAACCCAACAAGGCGCAAGATAGGCAAACCCATTTGAACATGGCGCATCCCTCCGCATTTGTTCTCGATTGTACAAGGTTGCGGCTAGCCACACGAGTGCATGTATAGTGCCCATTCTAATCGGGGACGCCAATGCCGGACGATTTTAAAATAGGAGTTTGGTCGCGTAGCACTGCGGATATCCAAGAGCCGCCATCGCGCGCCGTGGGCATTCTTCGCCATCTTGGCCCCGGCCTCATCATTGCGGGATCGATTGTCGGCTCCGGCGAACTCATCGCAACCACGCAAACCGGCGCGGAAGCGGGATTCGCGTTGCTGTGGATTATCATCATCGGTTGCGTCATCAAGGTATTCACGCAGATCGAATTCGGACGATTCTCAATCGTCACCGGCGAGACGACGATGTCGGGACTCACCGCACTACCCGGCCCCGCGATACGATTGCGCGCATGGGCGCGGTCACGTGATGACAAGGTACGAGTCAACTGGTACCTCATCTTCTGGTTTGGGCTGACCGTCATCGGCATCGGGCAACTCGGTGGCGTGGTCGGGGGTGTCGGTCAAGCGATGGCTATCGGCGCACCCATCACGGAATCCGGTCGCGCATACAATGCAGCATCCGCCGAACTCATCCGCGAAAGAGTTTCCCTCTCAGAACTCGATCAGACCGCCGCTTCACGTATCGACGCTGAAAACCGCGTTGAATTGCTCGTCGCAGAAGTCGCAGGATTGGAACCATCGAGTCACGACGATCAGTATTGGGTAATCGTCATCGGCGTCATCACCGCAATCATCCTCGTACGTGGGCGTTATTCACTCATTCAGACACTTTCGACGATCCTCGTCGCATCATTTACCGTCGTTACCGTCATCAATCTAATCGCGCTGCAGACGCACGGGGCGTGGGCGATTCAGCCCGCCGAGTTTATGGACGGCCTCAAGTTCCGGCTTGCGGCCGCAACGGAAATGGCGGACCGGTCGCCACTCGCCACGGCGTTGATGACCTTCGGCATCATCGGCGTAGGTTCCGCCGAATTATTGGCGTATCCATACTGGTGTTTGGAAAAAGGCTACGCGAAATTCGCGGGACCACACGAACAATCGGATGCTTGGGCCAATCGGGCGCGTGGTTGGCTGCGCGTGTTGCGGTGGGACGCGTTCTGCTCGATGGTGATCTACACGTTCGCAACCATCGCGTTCTACTTGTTGGGCGCCGCGATCTTGTGGCGGGTCGGTCTCAATCCCAAGGGCACCGACATGATCGCAACACTCAGCACAATGTACGGGCCGGTGTTCGGGGACTGGGCGAAATGGGTATTCATTGTCGGCGCGTTTGTCGTGCTCTATTCGACATTTTTCGTCGCCAGCGCCGGCGGCGCTCGCGTGATGGCCGACGCGTTTCGCGTGTTCGGCCTCATCGGCAATGACGACGCTTCACTCCAACGATGGAACCAAATACTCTGCGGCGCCTACCCCATCCTTAGTGTGATCGTCTACTTGTTCTACCGGCAACCCGTACAACTCGTGCTAATTGGTGGCGCGATGCAAGCAATAGCATTGCCCATTCTCGCGTCGGCAGCGTTGTACTTCCGATACCGGCGGTCGGACAAACGACTCATGCCCGGCAAACTATGGGATGCAACGCTATGGTTGTCCGCAGCAGGGTTCTTCGTCGTGGGCATCTACCTGTTAGCACGTATCGTATACCCTGACATCGATACGATGTTATAAACGCTCCGGTAGGGTAAGGCTCTTGCTGAACCGAAACGACTATTCCGTTTCTGCAGACGTAGAACCCTCCGAGAGCCGCTTCAAATTCAACAATTGTTTCCGCATCATGACCAGATCGCCCCAAGGCAACAACACACGCATCGCCCAACCGAGAGGCCCTCGCGGATATGCGAACAGAATCTTGGCCACAAGCCGCGTCTCTTCGCGCGAAAGTGGTACTACGACATACGACACTGCAGTCTGACCAAAAAACGGCGGCTTCTCCGAACCGCCACGCGTAATCACCGTGATGTGTTCGTTGATATCGAAACTGACCAGTCTAAAAATCGACATCACCACTTGCCCGACTTCAAGTCCGTCCAAGCCCGGCGTCAACGTCTGTGGACTGCGACGACCGAAGTTGTCGATCCAATCATAGCTATACGGCGCTGCACGAAGTTGGCACAACCAACGGAACACGGTCCCAACGTCCGCCCGTACCGTCACGCCGCGGTAACACGCTTCCGCGTCGGTCAACAGCAAGTCGCACGGAAACGCCTCCGTACGTTCGTCAGCGGTCGTGCCCCAAGTGTCGCGGATGCCTTCGCTCATACGTGGATAATAACCGATCAGTAACCGACCGCCTAAAGGCGGAACTCCAAACCAGTCGGCTCTCGTTTGGAGTTCCGCCTTTAGGCGGTCGTGTAGAATTCTCGTATGCCTGGACGAGGATATCAATGGCGTCGACTTACCGCCAAGCAACGGAAGGAGATTCTTTTGTTCCGCAAGGATCAAAAGCAGCCGTGGCACTCTCCTCCACACAATGCAACTTCCGAACGAAC
>JAJDAB010000019.1 GCA_029262095.1 Candidatus Hydrogenedentota bacterium | reverse complement strand
CAAATTATCTAGCGAGACAATGAGGCCTCCGTCCGCGGTGCAGAGTGGTGTGAACGAATGGCCGCTTCCCGCGACCCGGAGTGTCCGTTTTGCGGCGCGAGCTTCAATAATCAGCGAGGCGATTTCGTCCTCAGACTTTGGCACGGCCAACTCGGCGGGCGTGCTTTCTACCCACCCCGACCAGTTTGTCCAGGTCTCGGCCATATAGGCTCTACTGCGATCGCCCGCGAGCGGCGATTGGCCACAATTCATGGACCATGCCCTCGCGATAGGGGTGATAGTAGTCGTAGAGGTTCACGGTCGGGTCGCAGTGTGGAACCATCAATTCAAACTTGTCGCCGAGCGCAATCGGTTGTGAAGGTTCTTTGAGTTGCACCATGCCGTGTTCATCGCCGCCCCAGTGGTAGACGACGCCGGTAACATTCCGGAATTCTGGATTCATGGCGTCGGTCGAGAATGATTTATAGCCCGCATCAAACGTAATCAGTTGTTCAACCGGCTTGCTGATCGCGGTCGACAAAACGAATAGTGACGGATCGAAGTAATCGTACACGTCGCTATTGCTGTCGCCGATCGCCCGGTATTGAAGGTCCATAAATGGATACGACCCGGCCTGAATATCCGTGATCCCTTCGATGTTCGAGTCCACATCGAATGTGCCCGTACCCCCGCCGGATAGGACGGCAACTTCAAGCCCGTTCTTTTCGAACAACGCTCTTGTATCAACTGCTTTCGCTATTGTCTCTTCCGATCGTGCTTTCCGCTTTTCGTAACCTTTAACGTGCATGATTTGCCCAGCGTAGGCCTGCAAGCCTTCAAACTTTAGCGCGGGCAATTTCGCGATGAGTTGGCCCAACCCGAGCGCGGGTTCGCCGTGCGCGATGCCCGTTCGCCGGGTGCCCGTGTCGAGATCGATGATGACGGATAGCACGATACCCGCCGCTGCCGCAGCGTCATTAAAGTCCTGCGCGGTCTTCGTGTTATCGACCACCATTTGAAGGTGTCCGATTCGTTTCGCACAAGCAATGACTCGGTCAATTTTTTCCTTCGTAACAACGGGCGACGTAATGAGGATATCGTTGATGCCCGCGTCGGTCATCACTTCAGCTTCACTCACTTTCGCACAACAAATTCCAATTGCACCCAACTCAAATTGCTTGTGCGCGATGACGGGGCACTTGTGCGTTTTCGCGTGTGGGCGAAGTCCGACGCCGCGTGCCTTCAGCGATTCCGCCATCTTCGCCAGATTGGATTCAAATGCGGCAAGGTCTATCAGCAATGCAGGGGTCGATAGCGACTCCACCCGCAGCGGCTTTTCTAGTCGAACAGGCAGATGTCTCTCCGCAGCATCCACGCTACGAGGTGCTACAGAAGCAGCGGCACCGCCAGCGGCAGCACCCAAGAACGTACGGCGCGAAACAGGATTCGGCATTGGTATACGCGCTCCAAGAGTTGATCACGTTTCGAGAATAGACCCCGCCCCAAACGTAGTCAAGACGACCGAGCACGCTGGAATGTGCTGCGCAAGTTTGGTACGATCAATCTTCGTGTGGGGACGTAGCTCAGTTGGGAGAGCGCCTGTCTGGCAGACAGGAGGTCGACGGTTCGATCCCGTTCGTCTCCACCATTTTTTTGCCCTGACCGGTTCGGGTTCTTCGGGGAGTCCGCCACCTAGATTCCTAATCGTCAGCCCATTTAGTCGCGTGCGGTCTTCCCCGCAGATATCACGCAGCGAAAGCCGGTATGGCCGGCGGCGGAATCGGGCGTATTCGCTTCTCGCGCGCTTGGCCGGTAGCCGCTACAGTAGCTGTCGTTGCACAAATACGAACCGCCCTTTTGAACATGCTTTGTCGCGTAGGGCTCACGGGGATCGAAGCTCTTGGCCGGACCTTTGGGATTCTCGATTGGCTGTTTCGAAGAACGGTTCGCGTACAGATCGGCTCGGTACAGGTCGGCGCACCATTCCCAGACGTTGCCCGCCATATCGAATAGACCGTATCCGTTTGGCGCGAATGCCCGGACTGGTGAAGTTCCCTCGAATCCATCCTTCTTTGCGTCCTTGTAAGGGAACGCGCCTTGCCATGTGTTGATGCGAGGGAATTCATCGGACAACGGTTCGTTGCCCCAGGTGTTGACTTTGTTCTTTAAGCCACCGCGCGCCGCGAATTCCCATTCCGCTTCGGTCGGCAGACGCTTGCCCGCCCACTTCGCGTACGCCGCGGCATCAAACCATGAAACGTGTACAACCGGGTGGTCATCTTTTCCCTCGATCGAAGTGCCGGGGCCGTCTGGATGACGCCAATCCGCACCTTTCATGTACGTCCACCACTGAAGGTATTGAGTCTGGTTCACGGGCTGGGGCGGAGGACTAAATACAATCGACGCTGGTTCCAGTGCTTCGGCTGGAGGATCGGGTGTTCCGGGTGGAAGTTCCTTTCGTATCTCCGCTAGGTCTGCGGGCTTTTCAGACGTGGTTACGTAGCCGGTGGCCTCCACGAACGTGCGGAACTGTGCATTCGTAACCGGTGATTCATCGATAAAAAACGCGTCTACGCGGACACGATGAGGCGGTCGCTCATGAGGCTGGGCAAGTGGATCATTGCTACCCATCACGAATTCGCCTCCGGGAATTAGTCGCATTTCTTTGGGTGCGACTTGCTCTTCGTCGGCCATCGCAGACGTCCCGGTAACTTCGCCACAGGCCAATACACAAAAGATGACCGTGATTGCAATTCGCTTCGTCATACGAGCACTTCCTCAAGCCAATTCCCGGCACTTCTGAGTGTATACCAACTCGGAGGAGTATACCCGCGATCTTGGATATGCATTATCTAAGAATCATATGGGGGGTTAAATCCCCTGAATGGAATTTTGCGAGTATTTGGGTACACTCCATGTGCTCGAAGGCCTCAGAAGGTTGCGGGCTGGATAACATTGGATATTGATACGAGTCAGAACCTATTTCACAGATTACAACTCACGCGGGAGCGAATAGATGTTTACCCTCGATAACAAGGTGGCCTTGATCACCGGCGGTAATAAGGGGATCGGCCTAGGCATGGCGTGTGGTCTTGCAAAGGCCGGCGCCGCAATCGCCGTCGCTGGCCGCAACGAGTCGATGAATGAGAAGGCAGCCGAAACGCTATGTGAATTGGGCGCGGAGGCTATGCCTGTCGCACTCGATGTGACCGATGCCGATGCTATCGCCGAGGCCGTCGAGTCTGTAGTGAGCCGTTGGGGGCATCTCGACATCCTCGTGAACAATGCGGGAACGACCGTGCGTGACCGGCCCGAAAATCTGGCGGAGGAAGATTGGCATACCGTGATGGATACCAATGTGACGAGTGCGTTCTTGTGCAGCAAAGCAAGTTATCCACACCTTAAATCCGCGGGCGCTGGAAAGGTGTTGAACTGCGGGTCAATGTATTCCGTTTTTGGTTCGGAGTGGGTTCCCGCGTATGCCGCGAGCAAGGGTGCCATCGTGCAACTCACGAAGTCTACGGCGGTCGCCTGGGCTAAAGATAATATTCAAGTGAACTGCTTTCTGCCCGGTTGGATCGATACGGACCTCACGCGAGCGGCGCGACGGAAGTCTCCGGAGCTACACCAGCGTATTGAAGATCGAATCCCAACAGGGCGCTGGGGTGAACCAAAGGATCTGGAGGGCATCGCAGTGTTTCTCGCGAGCCCGGCGTCGGATTACATCACCGGCGCTTCCATCCCAATTGACGGTGGATTTTCGGCGTTTGGTTAGTGATGTTCTATTGCGATCGCCGAAAACTGCACCCAAATTGGATTAGAATTGCATCGCTTTGGGTTGTAGGAATTCTTCTAGCCCATAGCGTCCATGTTCGCGACCGTTACCGGATTGTTTGTATCCACCAAACGGAGCCTGGACATTGTAGGCACCGCCGTTAATATCGACTTGGCCCGTACGAATGCGACGAGCAACCCGCTTTGCGCGTTCTTCGTCCGTCGACCATACAGCTCCGGCTAATCCGTAGATGGTGTCGTTCGCGATGCGGACTGCGTCTTCTTCATCTTCGTAAGGAATGATGGACAAGACCGGGCCGAAGATCTCTTCTTGCGCAATCGTCATGTCGTTGCGGACGTTTGCGAAAATCGTTGGCTTGACGAAATAGCCCGACGATGTATTTTCGGGTTGATCGGCACCGCCAGTAACGAGTGTCGCGCCCTCTTGCTCGCCCTTCTTAATATAATCGCGAACGCGTTCGAGCTGGATTGCAGAAACCAACGGCCCAAGTCGCGTGCCTTCGTCGAAGGGATCTCCGACCGCGAATTTCTCTGCTGCCGCCTTGGCGATTTCAATCGCTTCATCTTGCTTGTCTTTCGGCACGAGCATCCGGGTATGTGCCGAGCAGGTCTGGCCAGAGTTAAAGTACGCCATAGCGACGCCGGTTTTGACCGCTTTCTTAAAGTCGGCGTCGTCGAGAATAACGTTCGGCGACTTCCCGCCGAGTTCGAGTGCAACGCGCTTGACGGTCTGCGCCGCAAGTTCCGAGACGCGTTTTCCCGCGCGCGTCGATCCCGTAAATGAGACCATATCGACATCCGGATGGGAGGCGAGCACCTCACCTACGACGGGGCCAAGTCCATTCACGAGGTTAAACACACCCTTGGGCAAACCCGCTTCATGAATGCATTCAGCGAGGATGATTGCATTGATCGGCGCGACTTCCGTCGGTTTGAGAACGACCGTGCAACCGGCCACGATCGCCGGTGCAATTTTCGCTACAATTTGGTTGAGGGGAAAGTTCCAAGGCGTGATGCATGAAACAACCCCGATCGGTTCTTTAACGATGGTTGAGTTTCCAATGGTTTCCTCGAACGTATAGTTGTCCGCTATGTCCGCGAACCCGGCAAGCTCTCGGATGGGGCCTCCGGCCTGGACAATCTTGCTCATGTTGAGTGGCATGCCGACTTCTTGTGAAATGATCTCGG
>JAJDAB010000018.1 GCA_029262095.1 Candidatus Hydrogenedentota bacterium | reverse complement strand
TGTGATTCCGAGAGCGGACCCAACTGCACTCGTCCAAATGTCATTTGCACAGCAACGACTGTGGTTCCTCGATCAACTCGAAACGCAGAGCGCCGCTTACAACATCCCGGTTGTCGTTCGCTTAGACGGCGAATTGAACTTGAGAGCAATACAACGTGCGATTGACCGCATGGCCAATCGTCATGAAACACTGCGTACCGTATTCGAAATACGCGACGGCAAACCAACGCCGCGGATAGAATCCGAAATTACCGTGCCGTTCGAACACATCGATGTCCAATCACTTGACGAATTAGAACGCGATACCCGCGTTCTTGAGTTGGTGACTCGAGAGACCCGGGAACCGTTTGACCTGAGCAAAGACCCATTGATTCGCGCGAAGGTGATTCAGCTCGCTTCGAACGAATTCCGGTTGTTGTTGACTATGCACCACATTGCTTCGGATGGTTGGTCCTTAGGCGTGATCGTGCGCGAGCTTCGCGCATTCTACGCCTCGGCATGTACGACTGCCAAAGCGGAATTACCCTCGCTACACGTTGAACACCGAGATTTCACTGCATGGCAAAACGAACGCTTGGCAAGCGGCGCGCTCGATCCACAACTGGCGTACTGGAAACAGCAACTCGACGACGTACCGGTGCTCACGCTGCCGACCGATCGACCGCGTCCTTCCATCGCGACCCATCCCGGCGCAACGCACAACTTCCGCATCGCTAACGATACGAATTCCGCGATAACACGGTTGAGCAATTCGCTCGACGCAACGCCGTTTATGACATTCCTGGCCGCGTTCAATGTGTTGCTTTCGCGGTTGGCGGGGCAGACCGATATAGCGGTGGGATCGCCGGTTGCTGGCCGATCGCATGAATCACTAGAAGATCTGATCGGACTTTTTGTGAATACGCTTGTGCTTCGAACCGATTGCTCCCACGATCCTCGATTCGACGAGTTGGTTGGGCGTGTTCGCGACACCGCGATGGCCGCATTCGAGAATCAGGAGATACCTTTCGAACGGCTCGTGGAAGTGCTTCAACCCGATCGGCACTTGAATCAGAATCCACTATTCCAAGTGATGTTTGTTTTTCAGAATGCGCCGATGCCACCGCTCGAACTCCCGGGACTCACGTTGACACCTGTGTACGTTGAAGGCGATACCGCGAAGTTCGATCTCACGATGGTTTTACGCGATTCTAGCGATGGCCTGGACGGAAAAATCGAATACAACACGGACTTGTTTGAAGCCGAGACGATCGAATCGTTCGCGGACCGGTATATGCGCATTCTTGACGCCGTAGTGTCTCATCCCGAAATGAACCTTTCTGCGCTGCCCGTCCTATCCGAGGAAGAACAAGACCTTGTCCTCCGCCAATGGAACGATACCGACGTGCCGTTTCCACATGACACTACGTTGCATGCGCTCTTCGAGCGGCACGTAGTAGCTACGCCGAATGCGATCGCGGTTACTATGGCGGGAACGTCGCTTACGTACACCGAGCTCAACGAACGCGCGAACAACGTTGCGCAGCATCTCAGAGAAGCGGGCGTTGGGCTGGAGGAATTGATCGGTATTTGTGTCGATCGTGGCATCGACACGGTTGTGCTCGTGATCGGCGTTTGGAAAGCGGGTGCTGCGTTCATCCCGTTGGACCCGGAGTATCCCGAAGACCGTATCGCATTCATGGTGCGTGATTCTGGTATGGCGCGGGTCATCACATCGCCGACCTATGAAGCGCGCATGCGATCCTTAGGCGTCGAAACCTATCAATCAGGGGCTCTGCAAAGACCAACGAATTCCGACGTTTCTCCCGCTACTGATGCCGGTCCAGAAACGCTCGCTTATGCGATCTATACGTCCGGATCAACCGGCAATCCTAAGGCAGCGCTCATTGAGCATCGCGGTGCTTGTAACTTGGCGGCGGTATTGGGTTCGGCGTTTCAGGTTAAGCCCGGTTCACGCTTTTTACAATTCGCACCGTTCAGCTTCGACGCATGGATTGCTGATTTTGTCTCCTCGCTTTGCAATGGCGGTACGTTGTGTATCGCAGGGGCCGATGAGCGTCTAGGCGCGGCGCTTGGCGATTTCATCGAGCGGGAAATGGTCAACGCAGGAATCTTTCCACCTTCGGCTTTGATGGTGCTGCCCCATCGCCCTTACGAGGATCTTCGCGTAATTGTGACGGCCGGCGAGGCATGTCCCGCTTCACTCATCAAGACGTGGAGTCCGGGCCGCAGGTTCATCAACGCGTATGGACCAACCGAAACCACGGTCTGCGCTTCGTATTACGTGTGCACCGAAGACGTGAGCGGCGATCCGCCCATTGGTCCGCCCAATCCAAACTACATGGCATACGTCCTGGACGCGAACCGCGCGCTGGTACCGCCGGGGACGCCGGGAGAACTGTACGTTGGTGGGGTCGGTGTGGCGCGGGGATACTTGAATCGTTCGGAACTGACGGCGGAACGTTTCCTGCCGGACCCGTTCGCCGAGAAAGACGATGCGCGCATGTACCGTACGAGCGACCTCGTTCGCCACCGGAGCGACGGAAATCTCGTCTTCATGGGACGCACCGATCACCAGGTTAAAATTCGTGGATTTCGCATCGAGTTGGGGGACATCGAGTCCGCGATGCATATGCACGCCGATGTTGTTGACGCTGTCTGTATCGTCGAACGCGCTGATGCAACGGATTCGCGCATCATCGGGTACGCTCAAATCGGAACTTCGCAAGTCGAGGCCACGGAACTGAGAAACCACCTGGCAGGATTATTGCCCTCGTATATGGTCCCCAATACAATCCAGACGCTTACATCATTGCCGCGAACGCCGAATGGCAAAGTGGATCGAAATGCGCTTCCGAATGCATCCGAAACAAATTCTCCATCGACTAAAGAGATAGTAACTCCACGTAACGATCGGGAACGAACAATTCGAGATGTGTGGCTGGAATTGTTGCGCGTTGAACGGGTAGGCATCCACGACAATTTTTTTGACTGCGGCGGACATTCATTACTTGCCGTCAATCTGGTGACAAAACTTCACGACGTTGGCGTGACGTTGTCGTTGCAGCAGGTATTTGAAAGTCCGACGATCGCAGAAATGGCGGTTGCCGCAAATCAATCGCCGGGCGACCGAAAGAAGCCGGATGGCGAAATCGTGGTCCCGATACAACCCAAGGGCGACGCCCCGCCGCTGTTTGCGTTTCCGCCCGCCGGGGGAACCGTTTTTCCCTATTACCACCTCGCGCATTTACTCGGCACGTCACGGCCGTTCTACGGGATTCAAGACCCCGCGCTGCAATATGGTATCAAGCCGCTCGAGTCGATCGAAGCGTACGCGGAGTACTACCTCTCGCACATCCGGCGTGTTCAACCAACCGGGCCGTATCATCTGTTGGGTTGGTCATTGGGCGGCAGTGTCGCCTATGAGATGTCACGCCAAATTGAGGCCCAGGGCGACTCTGTAGCGTTTCTCGGGTTAATCGATACGCGCATTCATGAGAAGTCCGAGCCCAAAGGATTCGCCGAGCGATGCCGTTCCATATTTGAGCGCGTCATGATTGGCATCAATACGGTGGCATCAATTCCGGCACACGTCTTCAATGGACTCTACGTAAAAACGTCTGACATCCTGCGACGCGAGATTTCAATGGAGCCGTCCTTTTTCGAGAAACTTAAGCGACGTTTCGCGGCGTACACGTTGCGTGTTGTTCTTCGGAATACGGAATTCGCGCGGGTGCTACCCAAGGAATACCAACAGTTGGAAGTAGTGATGCCCGAGTTTGGTCACGTGACACCGCTACTTCGCGCGCATACGAGAATCGATCTCGCGTACAAGCCGGGTTCGTATAGCGGCATTGTGACGCTGTTTCGTGCAGAGGAGCTCATCCGCGGCGAACATGAACACCCGTCGGAGTCATTCGGTTGGGAAGCACTTGTAGGCGACGTGAACGTCCGTCTGGTGCCCGGAAACCATGCCAATATGATGAGCGAGCCGCATATTCATGGCCTCGCCAAATCTATTGGTGAGTCGTTAGCGAATGGCTCCGAAATCAAGGGTTAGACGGCGCCCTTTTCCATGTGTTTGGGACTTGGTGGCGATTGCGCGGAAACAGTTGGCATTCTTTAGTTTGTCGAGGCCGCGATATAAAAAACGCCCCCTCACCCTCACCCTCTCCCCTGGGAGAGGGAATTATTTGGAGTAGGTTTGTGCAATCATATTCCAAGAGCGAGATTGCCACGTTGCTTCGCTCCTCGTGATGACGGGTGTACCATTTACTCGAATCTGCTCGAGCTCCTACGTCTTTTTGTAAGCCTTCGCGGCGGCGGCAAAGTCGTTGGATGTACTCAGTCCTAAGTCGCCGAATTTATCGGAGTCGGCTTTCATGTAATTGTCGGCCAGACTCTGCATCACTTCGACGAACGGCATATCTTCATACACCCCGTGAAAGGTGACGTAGTCCAAATGCCGATCACCCGCTTCGGTAGTATCACCGCCCAACGCGTCTGACGTTCCATCAAACTCGACAAGCCGAAAGCCTTTCTTTGCCGCCGTCTCTCGGGTCGTTGTTGGATCGGCTTTGATCCATTGCCCATCCAGGTGAAAGGCGACCAAGCCGTGATGATGCAGGATGTCCGTACCCAGTAGTTGCACGATCGCGTCAGAGAGAGTGTAGTCCCGCATATCGGAGAACACCAAGGCTGTCGGGATGTTCGCGGCGCGGGCCAACGCGGTGAGCAGGATCGCTTTGCGCACACAATGTCCTTTGCCACCCGCCAGAATCGTTGACGCACGGTACGCATCTGTATCGGTTGGCGCGGCGAAGTCGTAGGCGATCGAATCTCGCACGAATTCAAACAGGGATACCGCGCGTTCGCGCTCATCCCGGTCGCACACTTTGAGTTCAGCGAGCTGCGTGCGGATGCATTCGTCATCGGCGTCGATGAACGACGTTGCGCCGAGGCAACGTAGAGGGTCCGGTGCGTTCACGCATCAATCCGCGCTGTGGCGGTGCCTTTCACTACAACATCGCCTTCCGCATTGGTCGTCACGACGTCCAAGGATATCGAAGGCGAATCGCCTTCGGTCGCAACCTCGGTTACCGTGAGGTTCGTCGTCAGCGTGTCGCCGGGCCACACCTGTTTCGAGAATCGGACGCCGAAGTTGGTTAACCGGCCATCACCGACGTAGTTCGTGATGGCTTTTCCCGTCAGTCCCATCGTGAGCATTCCGTGCGCGAACACTGTCGGATACCCGGCAACTTTGGTCACGTATTCGTTGTCCGTGTGCACAGGGTTATAGTCGCCCGACGCGCCCGCATATTGCACGATTTGCGTTCGCTTCAAGTCCTCCACCACGACTTCTTCGTGTGTGTCCCCCACCTTCACCTCATTAAGCTTTAACGACATCTGACTACTCCGCTGCTTTTTCGGTTATCACGCCAATTGAGCGTGCCGTGATGACGAGTTCGCCGTTTTGGTCGCGATACTCCGTTACATTCTCGGAAAATTTGAGCAGCCCGCCGCGTCGACCCTGCTTCTCCCAGGTTTTGCCAGGTATCGACTTTGCACTCAGGACATCACCAGGTCCTATGTGGCGGTGATATTCGTAATGTTGCTCGGCGTGTAGGCCGCGTGCAGCAGTGCCACCTTGGGTATCCGGCGTTCCGGAGGGTTCTCTGCCCGAACCGAACCATGGTTCTCCGGGCTTGGGACGAAGCCGGTAGTCGGGATCGAACTGGGCGCTCGCCTGCACGAACGTTGGAGGCGCGATGATGATGCCTGTTTCACTGGACTTTGCATGCACGTCGTCTCGATATATGGGGTTGTCATCGCCCACCGCGCGCGCGAACATCATGATGTGTCCGGCTTCCACCGGGAATTGATCTACTGGCATTGTTAACATCCTTTCTCAACCACCAAGGCACAAAGACACCAAGTTTCTTTGGATCAGTGTAAATCCATTGAATCCGTGTCATCCGTGTTCTATATCGGTTCGGGTTCGCCTTTTTTCTTCACGTATTCATCGTGATCCTTCTTTCCTTCTATCAATTGTGGCATGACCTTGTCCAAATCAGCCAGAGACCACATCCCATTTTTTTGGAACGAGCGAATGACAGCGGGCTGCTGCATGATGCCGACCCAGCCGCGCATCACGTCGATAATTTGACCGGTGATCCCTTGCGCAGCATCGGATGCGAGCCACGTCGTCACGGCGGCTATCTGCTTAGGGCTTTGCAACGGGCCTTCGACATCGGATTTTTCACCACGGGCTTCGCGCAATGGAATCGTCAGCCGGGTCGACGCGCCCGGCGATACCGTATTGACTGAGGCATTGTACCTCGCGAGTTCCAGGGCCAACACTCTGCTAAACGCTGCGATGCCGCCTTTGGCCGCGCCGTAGTTGGTTTGACCGAAGTTTCCGTAGAGTCCCGATATTGATGAGAAATTTAGGATGCGGCAGTTTTGCCGATTCGTTTCGCGGATGTACCGCGCGAACGGACGCGTGCAACAGTAGTGGCCTTTCAGATGCACGGCGATGACGACATCCCAATCCTCTTCTTCCATGTTGAACAGCGTTTTATCTCGCAAAATGCCGGCGTTGTTCACGAGAATATCGACCGCGCCGTACGTGTCCATTGCGGTGTTGAAGATGCCTTGACCGCCCTCGACAGTCGCGACCGTGTCGTAGTTCGCAGTGGCCTCGCCGCCTGCCGCTTTGATCTCCGCGACGACTTCGTCCGCGACCTTTGAATGTTCTGTGCCGTCCGGATTCGCGCCGAGGTCGTTGACCACGACTTTCGCGCCCTCTTCCACAAACTGCAAGGCGATCTCCCGGCCAATACCCCGGCCTGCTCCGGTCACGATGGCGACTTTGTCTCTCAATGAACCCATTTCATTCTCTCTCCGCGTAATGTTTCGCTTTTTTGATCGCCGCTCTACATACGAAACTGTCAGGCCAACGATATACCCGACCTGGGCTAGGAATACCACCATCGAAACCCGTTAAACCCATCCGGGCAAAGTGATTGGGTCGCCGTTCCTCGACTTGCGCCATAAATCGGAATGATCATTCTGATTTCATTATTGACAGACCAATCTCCTAATCCATATTATTGTTCCGGTATATCAAATGGAAGCCCAACAAAAAGACCTTACCCGGCGTGACCGGAACAAACTTCGTAACCGCAGGGAAATTCTTGACGCGGCGTTGGCCGTATTTGCGGCGAAGGGCTATCACCAGGCTTCGATGCAGGCCATTGCTGACCGGGCAGATTTTGCGGTGAGCACGCTGTACGCGCTGTTCGAGAACAAGGAAGACTTGTACCGGAAGGTTTCTGCTGCGGTGGGACATCAATGCGGTGAGATATTTGATTCGGCGATGGAGCGGGGCGGTAATCCGTACGAGAAGCTCATTAATTTCGCTCGGGCAAAAGCGGAGATCTGGGAGCAGAGCCCGAATGGCATTCGGATGTTGGAGAACGAATTGCACGCGCGCATGATCGGCGAGGGTGAACCGGCACCGAATGGTATCGCGCAGATCTACGATCGGTTTATGTTGCGCATTGAAGATCTATTCGCACAGGGAATCGCGGAAGGATTTTTCGTAGACAAATCGCCCACCGCGTTGGCGTTGGCGCTCGACAGTCCGACAAGTTTTCTGATGCGGAAAGCGGTGCAGAATCCTGAGTCGCCGCCGACAAAAGCGGACCTCGAAGAGGTTATCGAAATCTTTTTTGGGACCGTGTTGCAATCGCCGCAGCCATCGGTCGAATTGAGTTAATCCCTTATGCCCATCTTTGAATCCAAAGTGAACTCAACATCGGAAGCGTTTGCGAAGAACCGCGCCGATCACCTCGCGCTCATTGATGAATTCCGTGGCCTGGAAGGGAAAATCGAAACGAATTCGCTCCGCGCGTTGGACAAATTCCGCAAGCGTGGTCAATTGTTGCCACGCGAGCGTATTAACTTGTTGCTGGATCGCGGCGCGCCGTTCCTTGAGCTATCAACGCTGAACGGTTACAAAATGCACGACGACGACGGCGATAAAACTATCGCGGGGTCGGGCATTCACGGTATCGGATTTATCGGCGGCGTCCGTTGCATGATTTGGGCGAACAAATCGGCCATCCGCGGCGGGGCGATGAGCCCGATGGGTGTCGACAAAACCATTCGCGTTCAAGAACTCGCGATGGAGAACAAACTCCCGTTCGTGCAACTTATTGAGAGCGCGGGCGCGAATCTCTTCCGGCAGTCAGAATTATTCGTGAACGCGGGCAAGACGTTTTATAACCAAGCGAAAATGTCGGCGATCGGCGTACCCGTTGTCGGAGTGACGCATGGGTCTTCCACCGCTGGCGGTGCGTATACCGCTGGACTATCCGATTACCTAGTCGTAGTGCGCGGTCGCTCAAAGATTTTTCTGGCGGGTCCTCCCCTCTTGAAAGCGGCGACCGGGGAAATCGCAACCGATGAAGAACTCGGCGGCGCGGAAATGCATATTTATGGTCCGGGTTCGGCGGAGTATTTGGCCGAGGATGACGCGGACGGCATTCGCATTTGCCGGGAGATTGTATCGCGGTTGAATTGGGACGCGACGACCGCGATACCGGAGTGTCGTTCGTATCAGGAACCGTTGTACGACGCCGAGGATATCCTTGGGATTGTGCCGACCGATTACGCGAATCCGTACGATTGCCACGAAGTGATCGCTCGCCTTGTCGACGGGTCCGCAATGCACGACTTCAAGCCCAACTTTGGGCCGCACACGCTCACCATTCACGCCGATATCGAGGGGTACCCCGTCGGTTTCATCGCGAATAACGGACCGATTGATCCCAGTGGAGCGAACAAGGCCGCGCAATTCATTCAAATTTGCAGCCAGAGCAATACGCCGCTGATATTTCTGCAAAACACGACCGGTTATCTCGTGGGTAAGGATGCGGAAAGCGCTGGCATGGTCAAACACGGATCGAAGATGATTCAAGCCGTGACGAATGCA
>JAJDAB010000017.1 GCA_029262095.1 Candidatus Hydrogenedentota bacterium | reverse complement strand
GTAAGACAACGTGTTCCGAGTTGTCAGGTTAAGAGAATCAAGTATTCGAACCTAACTAGATTCAAGATAGGGAGCTTGGCGGTGGGTCGATTCAGACATAAGCGCCTAATACTCTTAGCAACAGTGCTGGTCTTAATGGCTATCATCGTTAGAATGGCTCAGGTAACGTTTGAAATCCGCGAATTTCGGCGAGTGCCGTTACGGGGAATCGGCGAGAAATATTTCGAGAACAATAGGCCGGACTTCATATTTGGTCGTTACCTATTGTTCATGGAGGCTGAAAACCCTCTCTATTTCTCAGACTTGCGCAACTGGGTGTATTTTGACTACTCACTAGCCGACTCGTTTTGGAATAGGTACTTGCTAGAGGCCGACATATTCGCAGGTCGAATTCCGAAAGATGACCTATCGAAGATCCTCGCTGCCTACCCTTTTACACCAAGTGATCGACTTTTTGATGATCTTGTGTCTAGATTGCACGATGGGGAGAGTAGGCTACTTCCGGTGATTTTTCGGCACACCCGCGCTCACGATGAAATTGTGAATTGGGTAGAAAGAAAACTGATTCCAGATGGAAAGAGCAAAGAGTTTGCCAGTTCTCTTGCGGATATCTTGACCCTCGATGATCTTCCCGTAGATGCTTGGTGCGAAAGTCTTCTGGCGCAGCATATCATTGAACCGGAGATCAAATCCGATATCAGCTCGGGATTGCGAAGAGTTATTTTCGCCGATTTGCCGAGAAACAGCAGTGTCGATGCCTTTGGTAAGTTTTTCGTGAATGCCTTAGAGGGTAAAACGGTTTCTGGAGTTGCCATCGCCACAGCCTTACATTTCGCAGACGATGAGTCGATACATTCAAGAATTGAGAGATTGCTAATCGGAAACGGCGAGAATATGCATGTGTATGAGCTAGAGTCGCTCATTCAGCCGCTCAAGCCCGAACAGCAAGAACTGATTTCGGCAGCCACAGTGCCAATCAGCAAAATCAATGATTCCAACGCGTTGGACTTGTTTCATTGGCTTGCACATGAGGACGTCAAAGTTGCCGAACGCCTTGCTGCTCAAGTTCTGCAAACTCCCGATTCCACGTTTCGTAAGGGGGTTGTTGTGCTGCTTGTCAGACATCAATCCTCATTCGGATTTTCCAATATTGACGAGAGCTTTCGAGGTGCGCAACCGCGCACCACCTATTTTCAATCTGTGGGTCAATACTGTTTTTCGAGTATTGCATCGGAAATGTACCAAGAAATAGCTGGCCATGATTATGTTGGAAAGGAAAAGGTATACCCGATCAGATACTCACCGGGATGGCCGCTTCGAAACAAGATTCGGCAATGGCGGTCTTTTATACAAGAGTTTCCTTGGTTTCCCGGTACAGATGATGCTTACTATCGCCTGGCGTCCGCCTATAACGCGGCAGGCGAACGAAGCGCCGCGCTCGACGTTATTGCCGAATATGGAAGCCGAGAATTTCCAGATACCGATGCCGATACGTTTGTATATCAGTTATCAGCGAATATTCTGAACGTTACGCCATCCTATGCCAGATACATTGGAGGAGACATAAATGCGCACTTAGAGCCGATTCAAGAATTTGTACTGCAAGCGAGCTCAATCGCGGATAAGGACCTAGTACCCATTCTCGTCACCATTTATTCGGCTTCGATGTTTGGGGAATGGGAGACGCTCACATCTGCCACGGAATACAACCAGCAGCAGCTTGATGCCGTGCTGGAAAGAGATTCCCAAGACATTTTCACTTTAGCGTTGATGTACACGCGCGAGGCGGCCCGCCGTTCAGATAAGCGAGAAGAACTGTTGCGAGACGCAGCTCAAATGCAAGAGAAGATCCAATTTGTCAAGTCCATTTCTGTGAACCGAATTGACGACGAATTTTCATTCATCACCGCTGAACTCAAACTTAAACGAGGAGGCGCTGGCAATATCACCATCGGCATACTTCAGCGCGGTGATACATTTTACATCAGCTTGCCAGTAGCACCGGGCGGGAACTGATGATCGCGAACATTTTCTTGGGTACATATGCTGCTGTCGCGACAATTTTGTTGATCCGCATGCATTTTCGGCGTGCGCAAGAACAGAAATTGCGCACTATGTTCACCAATTTAATTCCAACCGCGACTACATCATCAGAAAAGATTGAAGTGATTTCCGCACTCGCCGAGTCAGAGCGACAAGGCGTACCCTGGTACGAACGCGGGATCTCCTCAATAGGAATAACAGCTTTTATCGGAATGCTAGTCGCCACCGGTGTTCAGACTGTTGACAGCTCCTTACAGAAGTACAAGGCAGACGGACTTCGCGAAAGTGTCGAAAAACTGAACGAGCAGCGCACGGAAGCCGATGAAATACTGAAATTGTTAGCATCGGCGGAAATTCGGGCCTTCGAATCCAGACGTTCGCTGCATCCGCAGTCTAAGACTTTGCTCCAGTACCGAGCCGACCGTATTGATGACCTGATTAAGCCAAGCAAGCAGGACGTTGACGAGCTAGTTCTTGAGCGATTTCGCTTACTGCTGATCCTTGACCAAGTCGAAGACGCCGCCATTTTCCTGGAAAAAAACCTGCATCTGGTCGACAAGGCAAGCGTCGCAAGTCAAATTACATTAGCCGAATATTACTTGCTTACAGGAAGCGATAGTCAAGCACTAAAGTTGCTTGATGCGGCTCGTTCAAAATGGTCGGACGCGACAGTTGCGTGGCGGTCGCGTCTCATTAGACTCAACGCGATAGTCGATGAATCGAGAATTGACGAACTCGCGGGGCAACTCGCAGGGGTAGAGAACATTCCACTAAGCTCGGCTAGGCAACTATTGCTCGATTCGCGCCAGGAGTTTCTGGCAAAGCGGAATGGGGAATCGCCATGACAATGAAGCGAGCGAAACCCTATGTTGCCTGAGATCGTTAAGATAGTATCGCGGGGTGATTTCGTCGACATAATAGCGGTGTTGTTCTAGTTTCGACGGTAACTCCCCGAGTTCGCCAAGCCGCCGAATGATCCACAAAGACGCACGCCATGGAAAACCTATCATCGTATCCAGCGACGAAGTTTCTGAAAGAATCGAACAGTCGGCACTCTCGAAAAATGTTCAGACCGAACTACACATCAAGACTAATCCTATCGGTACTCGTCTGTTGCATCGCGCTGCTCCTGCCAGCGTATGCCGACCTCCCCGGCAAAAAATCCTTTGATTCAGACGGCGTCGAGATCAAATACCTCGAAGTCGGCGAGGGTACACCGGTACTACTCATTCACGGTTTCGCCGCCAGCGCGTTAACCAATTGGGCGCGGGTAATCCCGCGATTGTCGCGCAATCACCGCGTCATTGCGCTCGATAACCGCGGTCACGGCGGAAGCGGCAAACCAGTCGGGGAAGAACACTACGGCGACGAAATGATTCTTGACTCGATTCGCTTGCTCGACTACCTCGGAATCAAAAAAGCCCACATCGTCGGTTACTCGATGGGCGGGTACATCACGGCGAAGATGCTGACGATGTATCCCGACCGCATGATATCCGCGACCATTGCCGGAGCCGGTTGGGCGAAGGAAAAATCTATTCGCGAGGAGACCCTCAACGAACTCGCTAATGCGATAGATCGCGATCGCAGCGTCGCGCCGTTATTCAAAAAGTTGGATCTCGACAAAGAGAACGAACACGGCATGCGGATGCGGCTCGCGAATCGCTTCATTATGTTCAGCAACCACCCCGATGCCTTGGCCAGTGTTGCTCGCGGCATGAAGCAACACACCGAAACGAAAGAAGACATTCTGGCAATCAAAGTACCCACCCAGCTCATTGTTGGATCTGAAGATCCAATTGCGAAGGCTGCCGAGGCATGGGGCGCGATCCGTCCGGACCACTCGCTGACGATTATTGACGGTGCCAATCACATGAGCACGATCATGCGTGCGGAATTCGCGCAGACGATCGAAGGGTTTGTTGAGAAAATCGACGGTTACGACGCCAGAGAGCACTGATTCGATTCGATTGCGGTCGTGTCCTATACTTTGCGCCAGCCCACACTCAGAAAAGAGGGAGTTACAAACATGAGAATGATTCGCGTATTCGCGACACTTGCCTTACTGGTAGGTTTTTCGGCTCTTGTCCACGCCGATGCACCGGACGAGCATTTCTTTGATTCAAATGGAGTTAAGATTCGCTATATCGTAAAAGGTGAAGGTGTGCCCGTCCTGCTGATTCACGGCTACACTGCCAGCGCCGAAATGAATTTTGGAACAATCATTCCGCCGTTATCGAAAAAGTACAAAGTCATCGCTCTGGATAACCGTGGCCACGGAAAGAGCGATAAACCGCACGGCGCTGAACACTACGGCGAAGAGATGATCAACGATTCAATTCGCTTGCTTGATCACCTCGGCATCGAAAAAGCACACGTTGCTGGTTATTCGATGGGCGGGTTCATTACCGCGAAAATGGTCACGATGTATCCGGAACGCATGTTGTCCGCCACGATTGGCGGCGCCGGTTGGGCGCAGCGCGATCCCGAACGCGAAGGCATGCTCGATATGCTCGCCGACTCCATAGAAAACGATGGCAGCCTCGCGCCGCTCTTCGCCGCATTGTCGCCGGAAGAGGATCCCATCCCGGAAGAACAAATCAAAATGTTTAACGACATGATCATGCGGATAAACGATCCAAAGGCGTTAGCCAGCGTGGCGCGCGGCATGAAGGGGCACGCGGTCTCCGAAGCGGACCTCGAAAAGGCCGACGTTCCGACCCAACTCATTATCGGCAGCAAAGATCCGCTCAAAGAGACCTCCGACGCCTGGATGACGATTCAGACCGATGACACCTATATCGTCATTGACGGCGCTGATCACATTAGCGCGCCCAGCAGCCCCGAATTCTTGAAGGGGGTTGAGGATTTTCTGGCCGCCGGTGGGGCTAACTGACGCGTTAAGGGAAAATCCATCACCACTGCGAATTTCTGGTGAGGACCAAGTTCGGTCAACGCCGAGTATTCTTGGCGAGCGAGTCCATGGAACGAAACACGGCGCGAATCTGTTCATCAGTCAATTTGTCGAATTGAGTCAGAATCGGTTGAGCTGTATCGAGCGCTGCGATTTCGTTCCGGTGCTTCTTCATCCAAGCCACAATATCTTTCATGATGCTCTCGTTGGCGCGGCCGTGTGCGCCGCGATCTCCTATATTGGATGCAAATATCGCGCCCAACGCGAGTCGTGGTTCTGGCGCAAACGCCACTTCAGAAAGTTTCGCATTGAATTCTTTTCGCCATGCCCTTGCGGGAAAGAGGCGGTTTTTGCGGTCGATGAAATGGCGGCCCTCATGGGCAAAGATCGAACTTTCTTCTATCGCTCGTCCGTACTCACTTACGAAAGCCAATTGTAAGTCCACGTTTTCTAAACCTAGGCTCTGCAGCCGATCAAGAATTGCATGTGCGCCCTGATCGTGCAGGCGCATGGAAAGTCCCGGGAGATAGCCCGCCGGATTCGCTTTCGCTCGGTCCCGATCCGCCAACGATTCCTTCTCGGTTTCCTGGGATCGTCGCGTGCGCTCGTCCTCCCAGGTGAGTTGCCGCCACACTCGAAAGGGTTTGGATGCGTAAGGAGGCCGAACTTGCACGATCCGATCGGAATCCGTCCAGCCGCCGTGTTGAGCCCCCGAGTTCCAAGCCCAACTCGCGAATCCGTTTGAAACCATTGAATCCAGTACGACAAATCGAACTTCAGCGCGATGCCCGTATTGTTCGACCTTTCGCAGATCGTCTTTTACGATATGCCCCATTTGCAATCCGCGGTGCCCGTCAATTTCGACAAATCGAACAACGCTTCCGAAGCGGGGACCCAGTTCCCGCTCGATATCGGTGGAATAAGCCGAGGTATTGCGGGTGTACTGCGGAACAGTCCGCGATGTAGTTTCGAGTTGGTCCCAAAGTTTTCCAATTGCCGCCTCGAAGGGTTCCCAGAATGACGCGCCGGACAATTCCCCGCGTGCGTCTAGCAGGTATCGTTGGTGTATCGACCGGCCTACCGAGTCAACGAATGATTCGTAAGCTAGAATTGCACGTATGTCCTGGTCCTCTTGCAGCGCCGCTCGAATCTTCGGCGGCGCCGCATAGACAACAATAGCAGCCTCCCGAAAAAGCCGGGTATCCGCGAGCGCAATGGTGATCGAGCGTCGAACAGCCTCGTCGTGACCTTGATCAACCCAATTCGTCATCGTTCTTTCTAAAACTTGTGCGCCATCTTGAATCGCGAGGAAGGGTCTTGCATCGTTCGAGATGAAGTAGTGCGCTCGCCACCCCGATAGAGCGGCGGGTCCGTCACCGATCAACAGTGCGGCCTGAATCAGCATTCGCGCTACGTTCGGCTCGACCCCTTCCGATTCCAACAGCGAGTTTAGTGTGCGCGAAGCAAGCACGACCGCCGGAACGTCGAACGCTTTCCCGTCAAGACATAGCTGCGTAGCGTTCTCGATCGTCGGTTTTGAGATTGCTATCGTCGCGTCATATCGCTCCCTTCGCGAGATCGCTGCACTCATGGCACGTTCGGCTGCGTCGCGCGAGGCGTTGAACCGTCCAGCGGCGAACTCAAGCCGCGCCAACTCTAACGCGGTGTCGGCTCGTCCGATTTCGTGCGCCCACACAGTATCCAGAATTTCGCGGGCTTTTGAATAGTCTTCATAAACTTTCCAATGGAGTCGCGCCTGCCTTCGCTGAATCTCGACCAACTCTTGAATTGAACCGTTGGCATCCAGTCCAAGCGATAGGAGATCTAGTTCCCGTTCAAAATCGTGTCGTGCGTCGGATCGCTCTGCCTCGCTCAACAGGTAGGCTCGAGACGCATTCGACGTGAGGATTTCCGCACCTGAATTCGACTTGATCGCGATCGATATCGAGACGCACACCAAGCCAACTGCCAAAATCCCAAGACAGCGCCGTAGTCCTAATCGCGCCACTGTTTTTTGCCCTCCTTTCAAGCATCAAAGGCGTTGGCAAGATAATGCCGCCTCTTTCGAGACGTCATCCTAATGCTTTAACCAGGGTTTAAGGTCAAGTCGAGGATATCGGCGTTCCAGTCCTACAGGGGTTCGCATCCTTTTCGCGCATAACGTATACTTTCGCGTTTTCCATCGGCGGGGTTGGGCAGCGCCGATATACGGACCAGGAGTGAGTTCATGCAAGTCAAAGATCATGTTTTTCTGATTTCCGGCGGGGCATCCGGATTGGGTGCGGCCACCGCGCGGTTGTTGGCATCGGATGGCGGCAAAGTCGTCATCGCGGACCTAAATGCCGAAGCTGGCGGTGCGTTGGTTGAGGAGATTGGTGATAGTGCCACATTTGTCGAATGCGACGTAACGAAAGCCGAGGCCGTACAAGTAGCCGTTGAAACAGCACAATCAAAATTCGGCGGAATTCACGGCGGCATCAGTTGCGCGGGAACAGGCGCGGCAATGCGGACGGTCACCAAATCGGGACCGCACGACATTGACGCGTTTTCCCGCATTCTCGAAATCAATCTAATCGGAACGTTCAATGTAATTCGACTCGCGGCGAACGCTATGGCGACGAACGAACCGGGTGAAGACGGTGATCGGGGCGTGCTAATCAACACGGCATCCGTTGCCGCATTCGATGGTCAAATCGGTCAAGCGGCTTATTCGGCGTCGAAGGGCGGCATCGTAGGCATGACGCTCCCCATCGCGCGCGACTTAGCCGGTCTCGCGATTCGATGCGTAACCATCGCGCCGGGCTTGTTCAATACACCCCTGCTCGCAGCATTGCCTGACGATGTGAAAGCAGCACTCGGCGCAAGTGTGCCGTATCCGAAACGCCTCGGACATCCCGAAGAATACGCGTCGCTCGCGAAACAAATCGTCGAGAACAACATGCTCAATGGCGAAACGATTCGTCTTGACGGCGCAATCCGAATGACACCAAAATAGCCATACTTACTCAAGAACTTGCGAAGCAAGTTCGGCACTGCGACAGTGCTTTCGCGTAGCGAAATCACGAAAGTAGTTTTGCGGATAAAGAAAGTTCGCAAAGAAAAACGGGATTAAGAGAGCGTATATTCCAGGAAGCTGTCGCACTCATAAGTGCGACTGCTTTCTTCCCTCTCCTCGGGGAGAGGGTTAGGGTAGAGGGAGATTTGCGTGAAAGACTTAGCGCTTTTCTAATTGCTCGAAACTGTTGCACCAGTCAGGAGAACATCGATGATACACGGCGGGGAATTGGTCGCGAAGGCGTTGAAGAACGCCGGCGTAGAATGCGTGTTCACCCTAAGCGGCGGACACATCATGGCGATGTATGACGGCTGCCGCAAAGAAGGTATCCGGATTATCGACGTGCGTCATGAACAAGCAACCACCCACGCGGCGGATGCTTGGGCGCGTGTCAATCCTGGCAAGATCGGTGTTGCGATGGTCACGGCTGGACCCGGCGTGACGGATAGTGTCACCGGCGTCGCGAACGCGTGGCGCGCGAATTCCCCGATCCTCTGCATCGGTGGTCAAGGACCGTTCCACAATATCGGTCGCGGTTCGTTGCAAGAGATGGATCACGTTGGCCTGATGCGACCCATCACCAAATGGTCCGGCGCGTGTTATCAAACTCACCGTATTCCCGAGTACATCGAATTGGCGATACGTCACGCCGTATCCGGCATTCCCGGCCCAGCGTTTCTCGAGATTCCTACGGATATTTTGTCTGATGTCGCGGACGAGAAGACGGTCAAGTTTCCTCCGATAAGAACAGCGCCACCACGCGTTGCGCCATCGGACGATGTCGTGGAAGAAGCGCTGGAACTTTTGCAGACGGCGAAGAAGCCCGTGGTGATGGCCGGTACCAGCGTTAAGTGGTCCAATGCTCAGCCGCAACTCAATGCGTTTCTCGAAAAGACGAATATCCCCGCCTATGCGAACGGTATGGGGCGCGGCGTGATTCCTCGTGGTTCGAAGCATCTGTTCAATCGCACCCGGCGCGGGGCGCTCGGCGAATGCGATGTGCTTGTCCTTGCCGGTTGTCTGCTCGATTTCCGGTTGAACTATGGCGACGACATTCCCGCTGAAACCAAAATCATTCAACTCGAAATGGACAACCTGCTCATCGGACAAAACCGCGCGAGCGACGTTGCGCTGGTCGGAAATCTCGCGTGTAGTTTCGAGAGTATGATGCGGGTAATGGATGACAAAAATATCACACTCGACTTCTCCGAATACGGCAAGGGATTGCGCGAACAAGAGGACCAAAAAGCACAAGCCATGGCAGGTGAAGCCAAGTCGGACAATGTTCCGATCGAAGCGCAACGCCTCTGCCAAGAAATCGCGGACTTCGTCGCTACGGATGACGACATGATCGTGATCGGAGATGGGGGAGACATCGTCGCGAAATCGGCGAAAGTGGTCCCGATTCCCCGCAACGGCCTTTGGATGGACCCAGGCCCCCTCGGCACGCTCGGCGTCGGTATGCCCTTCGCCATCGCCGCGCAAGCCGCATTTCCGAAGAAGAAAGTCCTCATAATCTACGGTGACGGTAGCTTCGGCCTCAACGGGTTCGAGTACGATACCGCCGTCCGTTTCAATCTACCCATTGTCGGCATCGTCGGCAACGACGCGGCATGGGGCCAAATGATGCGCCCGCAAAACGCGCTCTACGGTACACCCGAATCAACGCTCCTAAACCCGACGCGCTACGACAAAATTGTCGAAGGCATGGGCGGCCACGGCGAGTTCGTTGAGAACCCAGCCGACATCCGCCCTGCAATAGAACGCGCCTTCGCGTCCGGTAAACCCGCCTGCGTCAACGTCATCATCAAGCGCGACATGGATTTCGGCGGCGGCATCTACATGTAAAACCGCCAAGACGCCAAGAATGCCAAGGTTGTAGTCGCTGAGATGTGGCCGGTTTCCTCTAGCACTTCCGAAGGAAATGCGGAACCGAGCCACAAGTCAGATCGGAGGTCTCCAAGATCCGGAGGCCTAGTCGATTTCCCTCTCCTTTACTTTGTCCATGATCGACGCATGTCCGTTGCATCAGACACCACGGCGAAGATTCGAACTGCGAGACAAAGGGTAAATGGTTGACTGAACTCTATTAATAATGAACAAGATGGCTCAGTTTCGGATTTCTTCTGAGAGTATTCGAGGAGTGCGGCCACAGCCTGGCGATTGATCTGCATTCCTTGGCGTTCTTGGCAGCTTGGCGGTTAAATCCTTGACAGTTCCCAGTCGGTCGTGTCCATTCTGTAGAAACTGTGATCCGTTGTCGGGGAGCACGTCGCATTGGACCGTGACCGCAATTAGCTCTTTGGAGTCTTTGCGGTTCAGCTGCGTAAGGTGACGGCGTCCCAAATCATGGACGCGTCCGACGCGAAGCCGCATGAACACTACGCGATCTTTTAGATGCGAGGCACAGAATTACAGTTCAATTTTGTTGAACGTTGTTCAACTGCATCCAACTGTAGATACCTGTCAATACCAAGGTGTAGACAATAAGAACATGAAACCATTTTCCGGCAAGTTTCGGCGTTCGTACAGGGGCCAAATTAGCCACCAGAAATACTATCAATAGTGCATAAAGGATTATTGAAAAAGTTGTATGCTTAAAAAAGCCTTCAAACAAAAACACAAAAGCAAGGACAACAACATTGTTGTCTAATGCCAGCCCCATGTAGGTTCTATCGTCAATCAGTCCGAAAATATTGAAGTAACTCAATCGTATCGCGCTGGCGGCGACAATAAGAAATGCTCCCGGTAGGAACCATGGACTGAACTTGCCATAACTTAAAAGAAAAATGGCAGGGAATACTCCAAAACTTACAATATCTATCAGCGAATCAAGCTGGCCCCCAAAAGCCCGATGGTGATCTGTTCGCCCCGTCATTTGACGTGCAACAATTCCGTCAGACCAGTCAAATAAAACTGCCCACAGAATTCCAATTATCGCAACGGGGAAATTGCCCAAAATAGCGTACCAAATAGCAAACACGGCACATAACAGACCTGCAAGCGAACAGATATTGGGAAGATCCCTGGCAAAGGAAAGCATCGTGGGCTGATGTGGTCGCTGAGGCCCGGGATTTATCTTCATTCTTAATTATTCACCCCAAGAACGCCACGAGTTTTTAGGATAGCGCTAACACGAAGTTCTCTTTCCGAGTCCAATATCGAGACGACTGGATAAATGTTGTCCCGTGCGTGGGCGTACTGCGTTTCATCATCGATCTCACACCACACTAGATCGTCGACAACCGGGCACGATATGGGCATGTCGCGCGCCGCCGAAATAAGTCCGTCCATCTCATAGCCTAGGTGGCGAGTTGTTTGGAAACGATAGTCGGAAGTGGGTAGCATCTGAGAAAATAATGAGTACGAAATTTTGCAGATGCCAACCATTTCGCCCCGTACCTCGGCTCCCAGACTTTCCCGATTCCTGGAAATCGTTAGTAGGTCGCCATTTCGTGACTCCACAAAATACTCGTCGCTGGTGTTCGAAAAGCCTGCCACCAACAGGACATTGTCACTTGGATGTTCCAGGCATGTGGTCAGTGCGCGGCGCTCATAAACGAGATCCGCTTCCAACAACAAGAAGGATTCCTCAACCAATTCACGGGCACAGGACAAAGAATACAGAGTGCCCGAATCTGCGAAATGAGGGTTGTGAACCAATTCCACCTTCCCGCCGTACCGGGCTTTCAACGGTTCAAATTGTTCAGACAGGTAACCCGTAACAATCACGATTCGCTGAATTCCGACATCTAACAGACGCAAAATGGACTCTTCGAGAATCGTCTTATCACCAAGGCGCACGAAACTCTTGGGCGTGAACTTGGTGCGCCCTTTAAGGCGAGCACCCATTCCAGCAGCGAGGATAACTGCGCTTCGAATGGGAAAACTAGGAGGCTTATCTGTCTTTAGGATGGCATCGAAAGACAGACTATCGGTCATACTTTGATTCTTTTGGATTCAATTAATTTTCTCCAGATGTAATTGAGCTATATCATTCCAACAAGCTACTTTAACCGACGGTAGAATTTGAAGCGAACTTTTCGGACGTGGGGGCTGAGATTAGGAGAAGCCGCGATGCGTGCTAGGCTCCGGTTCACCGCCCATAGTCGTCTTCAGCCTGTGACGATTCTGTGACGCGTCCCTCGTAAGTCCTTGCCCCGCCTAGTAAGAGCACCTTGCGAGACATAGGGTAATTGCTTGACTGGCAATATTGAAAATGGACAAGGTGCCTCGATTTCAGGCTACCGGTGGAGGTCTTCGAGGAGAGCGGCCACAGCGTGGAGATCGATCTGCATTCCTTGGCGTTCTTGGTGGCTTGGCGGTTAATTCCTATTGACAGTTCCCCGTTGGTGGTGTCCATTCTATAGATACTGGGAACCGCTACACCGGGAGCTACGCCGTGAGTCCACATGACATCGCCCTGATTAACCGCTGGAACGAGTCGAAAGACCCGGACGCGTTCGCCGAAATCGTCCGCTTATATGCCGCACTGGTCTACGGTGCGTGTTTACGCGTTCTGCGAAACGCGACCGATGCGGAGGACGTGGCGCAGGAATGCTTCATGAAAGTGGCGGAAGCGCCCGTATCAGCGAGCACATCGCTTAGTGGGTGGCTACACACGATGGCTACTCGAAAAGCGATCAACAAGCTTCGAGGAGACGGCCGCCGCGCCGTGCGCGAGACGAGTTACGCGGATTTCCAGTCCGAGCAAACGGAAGCGGTATGGGATGATGTCCAGCACCTGATCGACGAAGCGATCGCCAATCAGCCCGACGATTTGCGTATCCCAGTGATCGAACATTACCTACGGGGGCGAACCCAGGAGTCGATTGGCGAGGAGATCGGAATTTCGCGGCAAGCCATCTCACGCCGAATCCAGAAGGGTATCAACAGCATTCGTGAAGACTTGCGCAAGAAGGGACTGCCCGTTGCACCGGCAATCTTCGCGACAGGACTCGAAAATTCGGCGAAATTAGAAGCCAGTCAACAGCTTCACACCGGCCTGCTCAACTCCGCCATCGGCGGCATCGATTCCAATACTTTGGCCCATGTTGCGGCAACCAAAACCACGTGGGCGATCTCTCCAGTCGCACTATCGGGTATCGCCGCGCTTGTCGTAATTGGCGCGGCCACCACTTGGTACACCGTTCAATCGATCTACAACGGGTCTCTACCACCCTCCTCAGCGCCAGAATTAGCAGCGGCATCAACAAGTGACGAAGACTCCGACGCTGGCGACTCAGATTCTATTGTCGTAGCACAAAACGAAGTAACAACTGCAGTTTTAAGTACGGGAACGACCGTAGAACGCGCGCCGGATTTTACTGAGTTCGGCTTGGACCGTCCGACGCCCCCTCCCGGAACCGGCGCCTTTTTTGTCTATCTTGATTCACCGAAGGCGGCTGGCGCCGTAGTGACTTTGATCCATGTGAATTGGAAACCCTGGGAAAAAGCTCCAGCCCAAAAGCTGAAGTTTACCAAGGAGATTGGCGAAGATCGCACTGCCTTCTTCAGGAACTTGCCGCTCGGTGAATATCACTTCAATTTCCGAAACGGGAATCTCGGAGTAAACTGGCCGATGACGGTGACCGAAGACATGCCCGGTTGGCCCGTTCCAATGAACATGTTCCCGAGAACGGACGTCGAATTTGATCTCCGCAACGAAGCGGAGGAAGCGGTAGTAGCCACCAGAGCGTTTATATTTCAACACCAATTGGTGGCAACTCCGCTGCAGTCTCAGCTCACCGACGTCTGGCCAAACCCGTTTCGCGAAAACGGTAACATCGCCATCGACAATGTCGTCATCGGGGGGATCAAAGCCTACGTCGAAGCCGAAGGCTACGCGCCTTCGGTCACGGATTGGATCCGATCACGCCGAGAGCCGGTTCCAGTACTCATGACCCAAGGCGGCTCGTTCTCGTGCCGCGTCGTCCGGGCCAACGGAGAACCTGTCGAGGGCGTCATTGTTCACCTGCAAGGCGATTACTTTGGCGATCGCGGGCAGGCGTACACGAATACGGATGGTGTAGCGCTGATTCCAAATCTTCGTCCTGTGGAGTACCGCGTTCGGGTCTACAGCGAACAGCTCGTTCTAAAAGACGATCCACCCAAAATCACAGTTGTCGAGAATAGCGTCGCCGATCTCGGCGACGTTCAGGTCGTTTTTGGTACAGACGTCGAAGGCGTGGTTTACGATAGCCAAACAGGCGACGGCATTCCCGGTGTTCGACTCTCCGTCGAGGCCGACCTCGGTGTCGCAATCGAGGATGTCGTGACCGATGCGTCAGGCTACTACACGATTCCAAATGCATCGTTCGCGACCTATCGGGTCGAACGCCATTCCAACCTTGTCTGGGGATACGGGGCAGGCGATCACACCATTACGTTCACGGTAACGCCGGATAGTATTGAAGGGGAGACAGACTTCGCATTGAGCACGGGGATTCCCGTCTCGGGACAGGTCGTTGATACAGATGGTCGGCCGGTTTCGGGGGCCAGGATGTGGTCTGGAAATAGTTCTGGAGAGCGTCGGCGCGAATCAAACTCGGACCGGTTAGGCAACTTCAATTTCAATACCGTTCGAGAAGCGGGCGAGGTTTTTGTCCGGGTCGAAGCGATCGGATTTGGCCGCATCACCGCAGGTCCGTTTGATGTTCCCGAAGAGGGTACGAACGACCTCGTGGTGGAGTTGCCTCATGGAGCGTTTGTAGCGGGCAATGTGCGCATCGACGGAAAATCCCTTCCGGGACTAACCTACGTGTGGTCGAGTCCAAGCGATCCAGAATCTGAATTAGCGCAAATGGGTACCGGGATGACGTATACCTACACGGGGTCTCGACAGGGAACCTACCTCTTAGCTTTTCTAAGCCCCGGGACCTATGACCTCTCGGTACAACCTCCGGGTGGTTCGACTGGTCCGGTACTTGCCACTGTGAAGGTACGCGAAGGGCAGCTCATCGAGAATTTTTCAATTAACTACGATACATCGGGATTTGAGCTTTCGGGGATAGTGACGGACAGGGACGGTCAACCGGTCGGCGGAGCTGATATCGCTGCGAAAGGGCAACAAGGTAGCAGTCTTCGGGCTCAGAGCAGCGGCGATGGTAGTTTCTCCTTTGTTGGCTTGGGAGACGAACTCTATGGAATCGAGGCCACGCACGGAAAACACAGTAGAGTTCAATTGGAAGGCGTCGCGGCTGGGAATGACAACCTTCGCCTAGTGATGCCCAATCACGGATCCGTTTCCGGACAAGTCCGTAGTGCGGTTACCGGTGACAATCTACAACGTTTTCGTATCGCGCGCTTTGCCGGATTGCTAGACGATATCCCTGCACAGATATCGGACGGCAGAACGATTTCTGGCGAGTCCGGTGAATTCAGGTTGGGCGATGTCGAAATCGGCGACACCACGTTAATCATTTTGGCCGAGGACCATGCGCCCGCGCTAGTCCTTATCCCAGATGTGCGGGAAGAACGAGAATCGAATGCAGGGCGGATAACGCTACGGGCGGCGGCCGTGTTGAAGGGTGTTGTGACGGACGTCGAAGGTAATTCAGTACAAGGCGCATTCATTCACCGGCCAACTGTTTCGTATGGATACCAAGGCGGAACACAGTCGTTGGCCAAGACCGATGTCAACGGGCGCTTCGAGATCGAGACGTTGCAGGAGGGGGAGCAATCTCTTGCGATTTCTCACGCGGAATATGCGCCACAGGATTTCGCAGCGGTCCTCCGATTTGGTGACGAGACGGAAGTATCGTTGGTTGTCCACGGCGGTGCTTCATTGACGGGCATTGTCTACGCCAACAATTCGCCGATGCGGGGGGCGATGTTAACGCTTCAGCGTCCGGATGGCCTTATCGGTAATCAATCCACTCAATCCGATGCCAACGGGCAGTACCTGTTCGACAAAATTCCCGCAGGTGACTACACGATTACCGCCTATATCCCGGATGACCAGGACCGTGTAATTCCATCAGAACCATTTCCAATCGCGTTTGGCAATAGCGGTACGCAGCTATTGGACTGGAATTACTAGCGCTCAACGACCATTCGCCTTCTCCGTCTCTTCGCGTTTGCCGCATCAACGTGCGCCCGCACAGCGGCCATCGCGAAGAGACTTTTCCGAATAATTCGGACTCGTCGACGACCGTTTCCATGGCCGGTGAATAGCGTAGCTGAAACTATCGCTGCTTGCGGCGAGACTTCTCCTTAGTCTTGACCTTGTCCCAATGCGTGAGCACGGCGTCGAGAAATGGATCGCGGATTGACGCGAAGTCGGCGTAGGTCACGACGGCCGGAAGATCGACATCAACCCAGGGGCGCGTGTCGTCGGGCTCGCCTTCTTCGTGATACAGCGCTGATATGCTGCCCGTTAAGCCGCTATTGGGGAGTTCGTAATCCCCCGTTTCGCTGTAGCTATTC
>JAJDAB010000016.1 GCA_029262095.1 Candidatus Hydrogenedentota bacterium | reverse complement strand
GGATCGCGGCCATTTCAGGATCGCCGTTGCGCAGTTTCCCGGCACGCAAAATTTCTGATGCGCGCGCTTTTTGACCCAGTGCTTGTTCCACCGTGGCATAGCCGCCGTTATGCATGAATGGGTCGGTGTGGCCGAGTTGGCGCAACGTCGGCGACTTAAACGTTGCGACCGTGCCCGCCATGTAATCGTCGTCGCTACCACCCGGCTCACGAAAGAGCGTGTCGTCCGGGCGAGCCATATTCCATCGGCCAAGATCGGCGTGATCCGGTTTCTTGCGAGACACAATCGTGGACCACCGACGTGACGGGCGATCGACTTTGTCGTAGTTTGGAATCGCAAGTAGATTAAACGCGCCTTCGCCGTGGACCGTGTCGTAATCCTCTTGCGAGACGCCGATGTTGTGAAAAGCGAAGTCGGTGAAGAACGGAGGCGTATGACATGTTACGCAGTTGCCGACGTGCGCATTGCCCCGCGTCCGAAAAAACAGCATCGCGCCTTTCACGGCCTCATCACCAAATTCAGGGGAGGTCTGGAGAACATCGTTTTCGATCTTGGATTCAATGGCGGCGATTATTCTCGCACCGTAGTCTGGGGCAGACTCGTCTTCGGCGGGTTGCGGATCGAGATCGTTCTTGTCCATGAACGCGTCATAGGGTGTGTCGCGTTTCGAATCCAGGGTCTCCATAAACGCCACGAGCGCCTTCGCCAACCACATAACGCGATCTTCACTTGACTGATCGTTCAGGTCAACTCCATAGACTCGTTCAACAGCAGCACTATAGTTTTCCTCTTCATCGGCATCGAACACGATCTTGTCGATATAGTCCAGCGCGCGGTCACGCTCGTCAGGAAGCCAACCCAGATTTCGACCGACCAACGTTTCATGCGCTTGTTGCTGCAACGACGAGAATTCGCCGTCCATATGCAATAGCGGCATCGCGCTCACATCAAGCAACGTAGGCGTATTGCGCAGCGTGTCTCGTCCCGGATCAGGGTTTCGCCAGGGATGCCAACTGTGCGCGAGTTGTTCCGTGAATGACCGGGCACCCGCGGGGTCAGCCGTCTTGTGGCAAGAGGCACAACTCGTGCGCAGGTCTCCATCCGGGTGCGAAAAGCGATCGTCATTGAACAGGCGTTCACCAAGAGCCGCGGCGCCTTGATAACGAAAATCGTTCGCTTGCGCGTACGCACCCAACGTAGCCAGAATTGCGCCGACGACGATAACGATGACCGCTATGAGTGGAACAGTACGAGGCATGCTCCGTGTCTTTGCCCTGTTATATCGCCAATTCAGCCTTAACCAATGTTACCAGTTCCGGCAACGTTTCGCCTGCAGGACCCTCGAGGAACGCGTCCGTAATAAGGCGCGTGAAATCCGTCGGTTCACGGTTACATTCGATAATGAATGCGCCGCGTTCTTTTGCGGCGAATGGCAATTCGGCCGCAGGGAACACTTGTGCCGATGTCCCGACCACAATCATAACGTCACATTTCTGCGCGCGGGCAGACGCTTCAAATAAAGCATAGTTTGGGATGGTTTCGCCAAACATGACGACATCAGGTTTCAAGAGTCCGTCGCATTCGACGCACTTCGGTGCGAGCTTCGTCCGGTTATCGAGGTCGAAGGGCGCGCGTTTCCGGCATTGTAGACAAACCAGATGACGCGCATTCCCATGGTATTCGATTACGGAAGTACTGCCCGCTTCTTGGTGGAGATTGTCGACGTTTTGCGTGATGACCGTTTCCATCCGGTCAATCCCCTCCAACTCAGCTAGCGCGTAGTGCGCAGGATTTGGGCGGCAATCTTTCACCAGTTCCGAGAGCTCGCACCAGAACGCCCACACGCGGTTCGCGTCGTTCAAGTAGGCATCAATGGTGCCAAATTCTTCAATCGGATACTTGACCCAAATGCCATGGTCGCCGCGAAACGTGGGGATGCCGCTTTCCTCGGAGACGCCGGCGCCGGTAACAGCGACAACGTTCTTCGCATCGGACAGCGCGCGCGCCGCCTGTTCAAGAGTCGCGGCCATCGCTACGCGGGCGGATCAACTCGCGTCATGCCACCGAGATAGGGTTGCAATACTTCTGGCACGCGCACGCCGCCGTCGGCTTCCTGGTAATTCTCCAGTATCGCGATGAGCGTTCGTCCGACCGCGAGGCCGGACCCGTTTAACGTGTGGACGAATTCAGGTTTCTTTCCGCGTTTGAAACGTATGTTCGAACGGCGCGCCTGAAAGTCGGTGCAATTGGAACAAGAACTAATCTCGCGATATTGGTCCTGCCCAGGCAACCAAACTTCGAGGTCGAACGTTTTCGCGGCGCCGAAGCCCATGTCGCCGGTGGCCAACGTCACGGTCCGATAGGGCAACTTGAGTCTTTCAAGAATTGATTCGGCGTTCCGTGTTAGCGCTTCGTGTTCCGCAACAGAGGTCTCTGGCGTCGTGAACTTATACAGCTCGACTTTGTTGAATTGATGCTGACGCAACATGCCACGGGTATCTTTGCCGTACGATCCCGCTTCACTGCGGAAACACGGCGTATAGGCGACGTACGTAATGGGTAGATCATCTTCGGTGAGCATTTCGTCACGATGGAGATTCGTCAGCGGCACCTCAGCGGTCGGCGCGAGCCATAGGTCGCGCTTCTCGACGGTGAAGGCTTCCTCCGCAAACTTCGGCAATTGGCCGGCCCCTTCCATGCTCGCGCCCGAAATGAGAATCGGCGGCAGCACTTCGGTATAGCCATATTCCCGCGTGTGCGTATCCAACATGAAGTTGATCAGCGCGCGCTCGAGCTGTGCACCGGCCCCGGTCAGCACGTTGAATCGAGATCCGGCAATCTTCGCGGCACGCTCGAAATCGAGGATACCCAGCGCTTCGCCCAATTCGACGTGGTCTTTAACCTCGAAATCAAACGTGGGCGGTTCTCCCCAAGTCTTCTCAACACGATTGGCGGATTCGTCTGCGCCCTCCGGGACCGTATCGTCCGGAATGTTCGGTATCGTCAGCATGAGTTCACGCAGCGCGCCGTCCGCTTCTTTCGCTTTTTCGTCGAGCGCTTTTGCTCTAGCACCCACATCGCGCATCGCCGAAATTGCTTCGGAGGCATCTTGCTTGGCCTTTTTCGCTTCAGCAATTGCGAGGTTCGCCTTATTCTGTTCGGCCTTCAGTTGTTCCATCTCATGGAGCAACGAACGACGCGTCTGATCGCGTGCGACCAGTTCATCGATATCGATCTGC
>JAJDAB010000015.1 GCA_029262095.1 Candidatus Hydrogenedentota bacterium | reverse complement strand
GCTTCAGGTCGGGAAACATTTCCCCGAGCCCGGCCAAACTCTTACGAGTGGGCGCGCTATCTTTTTCAAGTTCATCCGTACGGCAATCGCACGGTCCTGCATTCAAATTTCCGCCGCATGTCGTACACAAACCCTTGCACGACTCGCGGCACAACATCTTCGATGGCTGCGCGAGTACCAATTCTTCCCAGGCACGCGCACCCAGATCTAATTCCGGTCCGGCGAAAAAAGTTGCCGAATCGTCTTCTTCCACACCTTCCGAGTCTTCGTCGCCGACAATCGGCGAACCCGGAACGAACGTCCAAAGCACGTCCGCATCAAATTCAGTCGTGACGTCCTCAAGACACCGATCACACGTTCCGGCGAACTGCGTCGAGATCGTGCCTTGAAACAAGTATTCGCCGTCCAACGGCGCTAATTCGCCGAGAAGCCGAACCTGACCAATGTCGATTTCGCCCGCACGTTCTGGACGGAGAGACTCGCTCTCAACCTCCGAATCGATCGTGAGGCCCTCATCAGCGAGCGTCGCAACCGTGACTGTCAGCCCACTCAAACCTATAACCTCCGAACGCGTAGATCACGAAAGTTTAGCAAATAAATGATTTACGCGTCAAAAACAGGTGGGCTAGACAGCGGTCGCGGCCACTTGAGGCACGGAATACGCGGCTTCCGGCATGGTGATGACCGTTGGCCTATCGATTCCGGCTTCTTTGAGCCGGGCGCGAGCTATGGTTATCGCCTCGTCCAGCGAAGCCGCACGCACCGCACCGAGTCGGGCGACATCCACATCCGATAGCTCAGTGACCATGATGCACCGTTGCGCTTTCTCAATCGTGGACAACGCGGTCTGGCCGTTGATCTCGCTCTGCCGCCGAAGCTCCCGAATAATCTCCTCGGTCGACCCGAGACGCAGCCACTTCTCAAACTTCTCGCCGCCCAGTCCCTCAGGACACGGTGCAAGCAAGATGATTTGCCCGTTCGATTTCGCGGCTTGGAACGCGTTGTACAGCGCCTTGTGCGTTTGCACGAAGTTGCGGGTCTGCGACGACGCGGCAATAACTAAGTCCGCCGGCGATTTCAGCGGCACGCTAAACACGTCTTTCGCAAAAGTACACGCTTCACGATGCGCCTGTTCAAGGTCACCGGCGAAGATGCGCGCGATATCGCCGCTACGATTTAAGACGGTGTTCATCATGAAGTCTGCGCAGATGAGTCTAGCGCCCTCCAACATGTCCTCCGCAACCGGATTGCCGTCCATCTCGCCGATTCGCACATTCGGATCAAGCCGATTCTCGCTTCGGTCAAGGTTTAGCGCATGGTTATGTGCAATCGTAATTGCGGAACAGATGCCGGGCAACAACGCTTTGCGGCCGCCCCCAAACCCGCCGAAATAGTGCAACACCACCGAGCCCGTGACAATAAGCCGGTCACATTTGATTGCGATCTTATTCGCCTCAACCTGTGTGCCACGCGAGGTCTCGCCCACATGCACGTGCGCCGATTCGTCATGCGCGTCGTGAAGGTGAATACGTCCCGCAAACCGGCGGTGAATATCCGCGCCCAATATTTCGTCCAGTTCGTCCGGCGTCGGTCCACGATGTACACCGGTCGCAACGAGAAAGCGGATGTCGCCTTCGCGCACGCCACGCTCGTTGAATCGCTGAAGAAGGCGGGGGAGGAGTTGGGCGATCCGCGTCTTGCGAAATGAATCCGACACCACGATTGTGAGCTTTTCGCCAGCTTGGACGCGATCGAGCGGGCTCTCCAATTGCGCAATTGGATGGTCGATTGCCGCGTCGAAAGCATCGTTCAGATCGGGCAACGAGTCCACATCGCCTATGGTCAACGACTCGACAGACTCAGCCCATTCCGACGGAGCCGTCAATGTCTCTGAACCATATGGAATTCTAATCGTCATGGCGTTTCCCGTGCTTGCAATCCTAGGACTCGCGATCTTTCTCTAAACCGTCATCCCCGCGAAGGCGGGGAACCAGTAAGCGTTTCTCGTTCCCACGCTTCGCGTGGGAATGCATAACAGGCTAATCCTACTCATCGTAAACATTCCGCCAAGACCGCTCACGATCCCAACTCGTAATATTGTCCGCTTGCGCAGCGCGATCCGCCTTACCCGAATCGCCATCCTCGCCCAACGAGTACAATTGATACGTATCCGGCGCGAAATAAATCTCTCCCCTCAGTGCACCCGAGTCCTTCGACGGATAAGCGAAGTGGGGGACATAATGAAAAGCACGGCCCCAACCATCCAACGGCGCGCCATCCGGAAAATAATCTACCGTCTGCGAGATATGGTCCAACGCGACTGCCAATCCGACCTCGCCCGATGGAGGATAAACGCCCTTCGCATCGTGGTACGCATCAATCGCATTCGCCAGCGACGCGAGATCCGCTTCGGTCTGATACATTCGCGCGACCGGCGAATCCGAATCGCGCATCAACGCCGGAGTAATAATGAGCGCCCCTACGCTTATGATTAACAACGCGACCACAACTAACAACCAGCGAGTCATTGTTAAAGCGCTCTTGATCGATTTATCGAACGCACCAACGCTAAACATCCCCCTTGATCCCCCTTCGAAGGGGGATCAAGGGGGATGTTTAGCGCGTAGTCTCGTTGATTCATATGGACGAGCGTGTCCTATGCGATCCTAGTTGTCGCGAATTCATATGGTCATGAACGAATTACGGCTTCGAATACTCATGTAGCCCGATGTTCTTGAACGACAAGTCCGTGGTCGGGTCGTGCCCCTGCAAATGAATCGTCCCAGGGCCTGGCACGTAGCCCGCCTTGCCGTCGTTGTTCTTTGAAATTGGCCGCGTGTCCGTGAAGTCGCTGGTTTGATATCCGTCGATCCACACAGCCGCATGATTGTCGGTGACTACGATAGTTTTCTGGAACCATTCGCCATCGGTTGAGACGACTTTGCGCGACGCTTGGTTGCCGTAATTACCGCCCGTGCCATAGTCCACCGGTTTCGTCCGGTCGTCTTTCGACCATTGGTTCCGGACTTGCGACTCATACCCCTTCCAGAAAACGCCCACAGGGCCACGGAAGAATACGCCGCTATTCAGGTGCTCGCCATTCGAGATGATGTCGAGCTGCAAAACGAAGTCTTTGTAAAGGCCCACGGTCTCGATTTGGCCATTGCCGTCTTTAATATTCAACGCGCTGTCGATGACCGAGAACTTTGAAGGGCGTCCGGGAATCGTATTCCACCCATCCAGATTCTTGCCGTTGAACAACGGATTCAGGTCCATCGGCTTCAGGCGCAGTTCGGAAACCTCGACCTTACCCTCGCGATGGTGAAGTTGTATTCCGATATACCCACGCGTACGGCCAGAGGTCACGCCGTCGATGGCTTTGCCGTCTACCGTCGCGGAGACCTTGCCACCTTGCGCCGTCACATGTACTTCATTCCATTTGTCCGCGCCCTTTTTCTGACTCAGGTTCACGACCGCCGTGCCATTTTCCGCAGGATGCCCATCGAGTGCTGCGCGAAACACGATGCCTCCGGTAGTTTCGCCTTTCAAACGAACTTTCGCGTGCAACTCAAAATCCGCGAACTGACTTGTCGTCGCAATCCAACCGCCGCTGCCGCCGGTGCTCATAAGAACGCCGTCTTTCACGTCCCATGACGCGTCGCCGATCGGTTGCAATCCGAACAGGGTCTCGCCATCGAACAGATTAATCCATCCATCCTGCGCGATAGCCATTGGCGCTACCACCACCGCAACCGCCATTAAAAACATTCCAAGTCCTAAACGCATCTCGACTCCCTCTCAATACCAGTAACGGGTCAGCTAGTTCGCCAGGCCCAACGTCTTTCTTGCAAATTCATCACTAAAAGGCAAACCCGGATCGTAACCACGAATCCATTCGCCATCGATAACCAAGAATGGCACCCCCTGCTTACCGGTTTTCGCTTCCAACTCATCCGCATACTGCGGCTGTTCGCGAACATCGCGAAGCTCGTAATCAACGCCGTTCGCATCCATAAACGCTTTCAAATTCTGACAATCTCCACACATCTGCGCGGAGTAAAGGATGATCTCTCTGCCCATCGAATGATCCTCATATGATTCTTGACGTGAATTCAGGATACCTGAATTCACGCCAAGATGCTGCGGAATCTATACAGCATATTTTCCATTTCATACTGTACAAAATAAGGAACAACGAGTCCATTGCTGGCGCTCCACAGAATCCGAGGGCGAATTCAACGGTAGCGAGCAGCGGAGACGGAAGAGCTGTTCGAGAATCTCGTCGAGTTTGCGCGGAGCTTGGGCGTTGCCAACCGCTATGTTCTACATGGTCGTCAACGGGAAGGCGCATCATCCGGCTGAAGGTGACGACTGATGAGGGCCTCGATGGCTTTGTTCACGGCCACGGAAGCTTTATCGCCCCCCGCATTTGTAACAGCGAAGAAGGCCGTATTTTTTTCCGGCGCGAGCCAGGCGGTGGCATACCACATGGTATTGCTGCCACTGTGGGAGAGGGCTTGGCCGCCCGCCCAACCTCGGCTCACCACAATCCACCCCTTGGCATACTTGCCGCCGGGACGCGGCGTGTGAAGTGTGGCGAAGGTTTCTGCCGAGACGATTCCATCCTTCCCTTGTGCGCCCTCCATATGCGCCGTGAGGAATCGGGCATAGTCCTCCAACGTGACATGCACCGTGCCCGCCGGGCCAAGCACCGGCGCATTGTCCGACCCCCGCGTCGTTGGGTCCATCGGGGTCTTGCGCAACACGCTGCTGCGGTGGCCCCATGGCGAATTCGTGTTTGAAGGTGCGCCAAATCCCGAATCCGTCATTCCAAGAGGCTCGAAAATCTTCTTGCGTGTCAACTCTTCCCAGCGTCTTCCTGTTACCACTTCGATCATGGCCCCGGCGACGACATACCCTCCATTGCTGTACGCGTAGCTGCCGCGATCCCGTTTCGGGGCGGAGGAAAGAATCCCGGCCACGCAGGCGACACGATCCTCCGGCGCAGAATACCAATTGATATTTGGCGTAATACCGCCAGTGTGGTGCAAGAGCATAGTCAACGTCGTGTCACGATGCCCCGCGTCCATGTCCGGCACGGCCTCGCTCAGAATATCGCCGAGAGTTGAATCCCATTGGAGAAGTCCCTCTTCCACCAACATACCCGTGAGCGTCGCGGTCATAGCTTGGGTATTCGAACCGAGATGCCACTGGGCGCTTGATGTAACCGGGGTGTCGTCCTTCGTGGAGCGCGTTCCTACGGTTGCCCGTTCTACTACTTCGCCTCCACGCATAACGAAAGCGGCTATGGCAGGTAGCTTGTAGGTCGCACGAATGCTTTCCAGCGCCTCTGCGAGGGGTTCGGCGTTCGAGCGCACTTCCTCGATGGGAACGGCATGGTGCAGTGCCTGGTGCTGCTGCTCGCTGCGCTCACGAGCCTGGGCTGCATCGCGAATAGCTCGGCGATTCGCAGTTGTCATTGGCACGTCTCTCAGAATCCGGACCTCTGCCGACGTCAGTGATTGAACCGTCAGGGTAACCGTGTCCTGTGGTGGACGTCCCATACGGGTGAGAAGCTCGACGAGGTCCTCTTCGAATCGCTTCTGCCACATATCTTCATAGGTCTCTTGGCTATAAGCGACGATCTTAGAGGCAGGGATATTGTTCAACAACACGAGTCTAACCCACTCGCCGTCGACCTTGACCTCCGGTTGGGCTTCATCCCATCGTACTGCGGCAAAGGGAGATACTTTCGGATAATCCTGGTCAAGATACTGATCAACTCTGTACGCAACATAGATAATACTCGGCACACCAATCAACAGGATCGCTACGAAACAAACGCCAGCGAATAGCATTCGCCTAGGCGATACTTCCGCGCACTCGGCGCTCGTTAGTATTGGATACTCGCCGCTCACTTCACTCGTCGTTTCATCTGTGAGACTTGCGAGTAGCGCGAGCAACTCCTGGCGTCGCGGCTCAAGCTGCGTACGTACGGCATATTGATTGAGATAATAAATCGGCGTGTACAGCACCGCCAAGATTAATTCCAGAAACAGCGCAAAGCCGAGGGCTTCCCACCAGCTATTGGAGGTTTTCCAGGCCGTATGGAGGAAAAATGCCGAGATTGAAATGACGAACGGCAAAAGATACCACCAGAAGACATTTCGCAGCAACCAGATTTGGTGCTCCAGCTGGGTCAGTGATTCCTTCACGCTATGCAGCAGTGGTTCACCTGGCTCACTGGGTTTTTGCGGGTGACGCTTTCGATCAATCAGAATGAACCCAATAAGCCATAGCAGGGTTGGCACGGTCAGATACCATGTCCACGGCAACGACATCGTGATGCCCATATAGAACCAAATCGGCAGCATCACGAGCGCTACCCCTACTTCACGAAAATCTCGCAATAGGATCGTAGCTCGAAAACTTCCCTGGGAGCGCTGCACTTCTTTGAGCAATGCGTCGGGATCGATTGTGACACGCGTTTGAGACGCGTACGCCTGCCATGCATGTTGATATTTATCTGAATCCATCGGATTCTCCGTTCATCCGTGCGCTCAGCGCTTTTTTCGCCCGGTTCAACTTCACGCCAACGTTGCTTTCCGAGATGCCTAATACGTCGGCCATCTCCCGATAGCTCAGTTCGTCCAGGTATAGCAGTACCAACGCCTTATCTGTTTTCGGCAACTGGTGAATGGCTCTGTAGAGCTGTTCCACAGTCTCTTGCTGCTGGACCTGCTCGGCAACGCCAACCCCTCCCGCTGCTATTACTTGCACATCCAGCAACGGTTTTTGTGTTGTGCGGCGAGGCTTGTCTTTTCTGTGCCAATTCATTGCAGTTTGCAACGCCACGCGATAAAACCATGTCGCCGCGCTTGCCTTATGCTCGAACTTCGGCAACGACCGCCACGCCTGGAGCAGAATCTCCTGCGCCAGGTCTTGGCATTCCTCGTGGGTGAGGGTGTACGCGCGTGCCACCTTCATGATTGAGGGACCATGCTTCTCAAGCCATGTCATG
>JAJDAB010000014.1 GCA_029262095.1 Candidatus Hydrogenedentota bacterium | reverse complement strand
GCCGACATATCAATTTCGTTCTGCAGCTTCTTGAATGAAGTTTGATAGTCAAGCATGTCTTCTTGAATCTTGAGTGCCATTGCTTCTTTTTGCTCTTGCGTTAGGGACTTGTCCTCCGCGAACTTTTTTTGCGCCGCGTTTATCGAGTCGGACTGAAGGTCGGCCTTTTTTTGTTTTGCGTCAAGTTCTTTTTGCAGGTCTGCCCATTGGAGTTGTTGCTTCTTGTATTCATCGAATGCCGTCTTACGGTTCACGACGGCTATCCGATACGCTTCCGGGCGAATTGGGGCGGCCGCAGCGGCACCGCGTTTACCGGGCCCCGCATTCGCAACGTTCACATTCCAAGTAAAGCCGGTCAAGGCAATGGCGCAGATAGCGAGCACGCTCAAAACACGTGTTGCGTTCTTCACGATGAATTTTCCCCTGTACGTTGTCGTTTTACGGTCGCGCGATAAGAACCGGCGCAGGCCGTGAGGTTTGCGTTAGCAGGATACGATAACAATCGGCATGATTACGGTGCAAGGATTTCCCGTGGCTGCAACAGGCAGCACGTTAGAACTTGAAACCACCTTGCAGATGGAGCCGTCCGCTGCCCTGATCTTCGTCCGCATTGAGCGGAATACCGTAATCAAGACGAATGGGGCCAATTCGCGGAATGTTGAATCCAAGGCCGACACCCACACTATAACGCATGTCACCGAAATCGAAATCGGAAGTGGTTTCCCAAACGCCGCCGGCGTCCGCGAACGTGTATGCCCGAATCAAGTCACTAATCTTGTACTTAAATTCGATGGTCTCCAACACCCGCAACTCGCCACCGATGGCTTCGTCTTCGCCAATGATGGGGAAGGTGCGCCGGGTCGGACCCACGTCGCGTGATTCGTACCCGCGAATGGTGGAGGCGCCACCGGCAAAGAACCGATCCGCCAACGGCACAACATCGCTGTCGCCAAACGGGACCGAGAGACCTTCGCGTGTCCGCCAGGAGAAGACCCACTGGTCGTCGCGCGTTAGCGATTTATACCAACTCGTGTCGTGTTCGAACTTGACGAAATCATTGTCGCCGCCGAGCCCCGCAACCTCCAGTTCGAGATCGTGTTTCCAACCTCTTGATGGATCGCGTGTGGAGTTTATGTTGGTCCTATTGATGCCCGCCGAAAGGCTGATGGTCGTATCGCCACCGATAAACTCGGAGAATGGGCTTAGTGGACCGATACGCAAATCGCTGTAATTCACTTCCCGATATTGCAACGCGAGGCGCGCAGTAACGTAGGGCGAAAGTACTTTGCCAAGGCGAACTCGACCGCCTCGAGTCTCTTCAGTGTAATCTGCGCCGCCCGAATACTTGTAGCGTTGGTCGAACAAGTCAAAACCGAATAGTACGGGATAGCCGAGAATCTCCGGGTCGGCGAAACTCAAGTAGTATTCATTGCGCACGCTGCCCAAGTGCAGTCTCAGTTTGAGTTGCTGACCGCCGCCGGAAAACGTGGGGAAATTCGTAATATCAAAATTGTTCAATTCCAGTTCGGCGTAACCGCCAAACGATTCTTCGGTGCTGTATCCCATACCGAAGTTGAAGAAGCCAGTCTTGCCCTCTTCAACATCGACGAGCAGATTCGCTAAGTTGTCGTCGTCGGGGACGTCTTCGACACTGAACCGCACCGCTTCGAAGTATTCGGTCCCCTCCAAGCGGCGGCGGCTGGCGTCGAGAAGCGCGCCATCGAACCGTTCACCCGGCATCAGGAATATCTCACGGCGAATGACTTCGTCTTTGGTAACGTTGTTGCCCGTGATCTTAACTTCGTGAACGTACTTCAGTTGACCTTCTTCGATGTTGTAGACGATGTTGGTGACTTTGTTTTCGCGATCAAGGGTGACCTGCGGCGCCACACGAATATCGAGGTAGCCGCTGTCGCGATGGCCTTTGGCGATTGCATCGGCGTCGTCTTCAACTTGACCGCGATTGTGAACATCGCCCGCATTTACTTTGATAGCGTTAAGCACTTCGTCGTCGTCATACACATCGTTGCCCGCAACTTCGAGCGAACCCACTTCGTATTCCGGGCCTTCTTCGACTCGGATCGTGATATCAACGCCTTTTCCACCCGGCGCGAAATCCATACTGGTATCTACGACGTCGGCTTCCAACCGACCGTAATTACCGTATTCACGAACGACGTTGTTGAGATCTTCTTCGAAAAGTTGTTCATCGTACTTGCCGCCAAACATAAACCAACGGCGCCGCGTCTTCATGGACTTGCGTAACTTACGATCAGAAATCGCATCGTTGCCCTCGAACGTGATGTTCTTGATGCGCGCCTTCTTACCTTCTTCGATTTCGTAAGTGATTCGCACGCGGGAAGGGCCGACTTCTTCGACATTGATATCGACGACGGTATTGGGAAGACCTTTGGACTCATAGAGACCAAGCACGGCTTCACGTTCATCGTTGTAACCATCTTCTACAAACGAATCGCCGGCCCGCCAAGATAAGACGGAACGAATCGCACGGTCCCGAACTTTCTTGTTACCGATAATTTTGATTTCATCGATAACGCGTTTTTCTTCAAAGATGTACGTGAGGGCTAGGCCTGCGCCCGATGGTGACGCGTCGACTTTGATGGAGGTAAAGAAGCCCAGTTCGTAGAGGCGGCGAATATCGCGTGCTACAGCGCGCGCGCTGTAGACCTCGCCCGTTTGAACTTCCAACTGGGATCGCACCAACTGTTCGTTGATGCGTGCCAATCCGACAATGCGGATATCATCTATGATGCTCTCACGGGTTTCTTGCGCGCTCGCAAGACCAACTAAAACCGCAGCGCATACAAGCCCCCCGAGGGCCCGACTAAATCTCAAGTAGTGACACCTTCCGCGACGGAAAGTACAGGCTCAAAATACAAAGCCTTGGCTTCCCCGCTCGATACGCGCACATCAATATGTGCGCCTGGCTCAAATGCCCCTCGTAACAACAATTCTGATAGCGGATCTTCGACGAATTGCTGGACCGCCCGCCGCAGCGGTCGCGCTCCATATTGTTCGTCGCTCCCTTCGTCGATGAGGAACTGCTTGGCCTCCTCGTCGATGGAAAAGGTAAAACCTTTCTCTGTCACGCGTTCTACCACTTCGGCGAGTTGGATGTCAACGATCCTCACCAACTCATCGGCTATAAGCCGCTGGAATACAACAACTTCATCCACGCGATTGAGGAATTCGGGATTGAAAACCTTCTTTACTTCGTCCATCACTCGCGACTTCATCGCATTGTATTCGTCGTCTTTGGTGCCTTTGGTAAATCCTACGGATGAAGAACGACCGATGCGGCGCGCGCCAATATTACTCGTCATGACAATGACCGTATTTCGAAAATCAACTTTCCGGCCCGAGGCATCGGTCATCTGACCTTCTTCCAAAACCTGCAACAGTACGTTGAAGACATCGGGGTGCGCTTTTTCGATTTCGTCGAACAACACAACGGAGTACGGACGACGGCGAACTTGTTCCGTCAATTGACCGCCTTCGTTATAGCCCACGTATCCAGGGGGCGCACCGGCCAATCGGGACACCGCGAACTTCTCCATGTACTCGGACATATCGATGGTAATGAGCGCGTCGTCGTTGCCGAACAAGAACTCCGCGAGCGTTTTCGCGAGAAGCGTCTTGCCAACACCCGTCGGCCCGAGAAACATGAACGAACCGACCGGACGACTCGTGTTTCGCAGCCCGGCTCGCGAACGCTGTATCGCACGCGAAATGGCATCGATGGCCTCTTCTTGACCGATAACCGTCTTGTGCAACTCTTCGCGCATGCGCAAGAGGCGTTCCGATTCGCTTTCTTCGAGCTTTGTTAGCGGCACACCGGTCCACTTCGACACGATGTAGGCAATCTCTTCTTCGTCGACGATCATCTCCGCAGAATCGCGTTTGATTTCCCACTCGCGTTTCTTTTGCTCGAGATCGGCGATGAGCTGCCGTTCCTGATCCCGCAGTCCTGCGGCCTTTTCATATTCTTGCCGGCGAATCGCCGATTCTTTTTGTCCGGTTATGTCTACAATTTGCTTTTCAATTTCCTTGAGCGCTGCGGGCCGTGTGGTGATTTGTAGTCGCGCACGACTACCCGCTTCGTCAATCACATCAACCGCTTTATCCGGAAGGAATCGGTCTGAAATGTACTGATTGGATAATGTGGCCGCGGCAACAATTGCGGCATCGGAGAATTTAACACGGTGATGCGCTTCGTATTTGTCGCGAAGACCCTTGATAATTTCAACGGTTTCTTCGACGCTCGGGGCCTCGACCATAATCGTTTGGAACCGACGTGCGAGCGCAGCATCTTTTTCGATGTGTTTACGATATTCATCCAGTGTGGTGGCGCCGATGCATTGCAATTCGCCGCGCGCCAGAGCAGGCTTTAGCATGTTGGCCGCGTCGACCGCGCCTTCAGCAGCGCCAGCGCCGACGATAGTATGTAGTTCGTCAATGAACAGAATGACGTTGTCCGCCCGGCGAATTTCCTTCATTACAGACTTTAGCCGCTCTTCGAATTGCCCTCGATACTTGGTGCCTGCGACGACACCCGCAAGGTCCAAGGTCAGCACGCGTTTATTGAGCAACAAATCGGGCACATCGCCTTGCTGAATGGCCTGGGCCAATCCTTCGACGATTGCAGTCTTACCAACCCCCGCCTCGCCGATGAGTACCGGATTGTTCTTGGTGCGGCGACTGAGGACTTGAATGACGCGTTCAATTTCGCCTTCGCGCCCGATAACCGGGTCGAGTTTGTCTTCAGTTGCGAGTACGGTGAGGTCGCGCCCAAACGTGTCAAGCGCTGGCGTCTGCGATTTCTTGCTCGAGGAGGCCTGACCGGAAGAACCGGTCTTACCTTGGTCGCCCAGTAGACGGGTTACTTCGGCCTGGACTTTGTCGCCGTCTACTTTCATATCTTGCAAGACTTTTGCCGCGATTCCTTCGCCTTCTTTTACCAAGCCCAGCAGGATGTGTTCCGTCCCGATGTAGCTGTCGTTAAAACGGCGGGCTTCTTCGACCGCAAGCTCAAGCACTTTTTTTGCGCGCGGAGTGAAAGCTATTTCTTCGCCGGAGACCACAGCGTTACCGCGTTGGACCTGTTGTTCGATTTCCATAGCAAGCGATTCGATATCGACGCCAAGATTTTCCAATGCGCGCGCGGCGATGCCTTCTGGTTCTCGACATAGCCCCAACAACACATGTTCGGTGCGCACATACTCGCTACCAAGCCGCATGGCCTCTTCGCGTGCAGCGCTCACGACGTGTTTGGCGCGTTCGGTAAATCGTTCCCACATGATGATTGCCTCTCTTACTGCTTGGTTATGAATCCGTTCACGAATGGCACGTACGAGTTACTGGTGTCTCGCGAACGTTGAATTTAGTTGAATCGCGCGCGAAACAAGTCCGCCCGCTCAAGACTTAGGGCTAACGCATCGCAATCGCGACCGAGTGTCATTTGAATGTGCCCAGGTTGCGCCGCCAACAGCAACTCATTCAGGGTTTTCAAAGAGATCGCATCCACGAGCTTTCGATCGACACCAAGCCGCAAGGAAGATAATACACCGACCGCCTCCTCAAGGTCGAGCAGACGAGCGCCGCGAGCAACACCCAAAGCGCGCCCCACGCGATCTTCAATTCCCCGAAGGCCCTTATCGAGCATGGTCTCGCGGGCAGCCACCTCGCGTTGAAGAATCTCCGTGACCAAATTTCGCGTGTGATAGACGAGTTCCTCTTCAGAACGGCCCAATGTGGAGGCATTGGCGAGACAAAAAAGGTCGGCCGGTTCGTTGGCAATTTTGCCGAAGACACCGCTCAACGTATGCCCCATTTCACGTACCGATTTTTCGACGTCGAGCACTTCGTTCATCGCTGCAAGACCCGGCAGATGCAAAACGGCGGCGGCGTGCAAACCTGTCCCGACGGATTCAAGTGAAGAGGTCAAGTATCCAAACCGTTCGTGATACGCGAAGTCGAGCTTGCCGGTAAGTGAGTCGTCCACCGCATTAAGGCGATCCCACAACGCATTCAGTTGTAGGCCGGAACCCAGCGCGACGATTCGGATATGCTCAGTTTCGTTGACCATGATGCTAAAACATTGATCGTCGTCGATATACACACCGCGCGGACCATCGGCATCGATTATCGCAGCGGATACCAGACCGCGTTCCGCCAGGAAATCTGCTTCGTGATCGCCCAGTTCGACGATCGAACAGTAGCGGCCCTGACCCAACAAGCCCGCGCCCTCGATCGCCGCCAATACGCGCTCTTCGACTGATCGCTTTTCGTCCTCCGTGCTGCGGCACGGAAACGGCACATCCGCCAAATTGCGCGCGAGGGTCGCTCGGGCATACACCACGCGTTCGGCCTCAGGCCCACGCGCTTCGGTCCATCCCGCGGGTTTTGCTAGCAGGGTTTCAATCATCGTTGCCGCTTCCGGTGATTGTTCCGACCGCCAATGGGCCGGACTGGTTTTCCAATGCTTTTATTTTGTCGCGGAGTGACGCCGCCTCTTCATACCGTTCACTTCTCAATGCACTGCGTAACAACGCACGTTTCGTTTGCAATTCAACCCGCAACTGTTCCCGATGATCGTCCCGGTTCGGGGCTTTGCCTCTATGGATCAGCGCGGCATGTCGTTCGCGCACCATGTTTTCGAGTTCATCGCCAAAGGTGTCGTAGCACATGGCGCAGCCCACCATTACTTCTTCTGCTATTTGGGTTGATTCCGTGCCGCAAGAATCGCACGCAACATTAGCGGTGAGCGTTGTGGACGGTTTGCGCCGACGAACGTTGCGCCTTGGTGCAGGGGCATCTCCGGACAGGGCAAAGCCGGAGGCCTCCTCCGCATCGTGTTCGTTAATACAACCCGAACACATGTGCAGTTCCTTGACCTGACCGTCAATAACCTCGGCGTAGCGAACCGTGGCTAGGTTCTTATGGCATTTCTGGCAAAGCATAATCGAACCTCACGTAGAGTATACCATTCCGAACCTGAGGGGTCTACGTAACTCCAATCCAGGCCAGGGCTTAATAGAAAGCGAATGACCTAGTTCCAAAGGTTCCACCTGTGGTAAGCCTTCTAGGTTCTTCCCTACTATACTCTTGTCCGTTGTAATCCTCTCGTTCGTAGGAATCGTTTCATCCTTCCGTTGTGTCCCCTGCCTTATGCGTAACGAATTGGGCGAATGCGCCAAATAGGGCAAGTACCGCCCAGGATCCGACGACAACGAGGCGTTCTTCTTCAAATTGCGATGTATCTCGCAGTTTATCAAGTACTTCGGGCCCCATTAGGAAAAAGGCAACCCCCGCCACCACGAGCCAGGCTCCGATGGCCGCTGTGGCCAACGTAACGATGGGGCGCTCAATTAAGATTGCGAGTAATCCCCCGCCAAACGCGATTCCGAATACCGCTAAGATTACCCAGTGTTCTTGCCGATCGGCGAGTACATTCGTTGCGATTAGACCGAAGGCAATCAAACCGAGTCCAAAAACTCCGGCCCGATAAAGGAAATAGAGTGCAGCGGCACCGCACAAACCGCCCGCAGCACCTACGGCGACAGAGGCAATGCTGTGACCCGCACTCAACCACGCTGTAATTACGAATGCAACGCCACCCGCCAGAATGAAACCGGTCAATCCAATCACAAAGCGAAGTGTTCTATACCCGAGAAAGCAATAGAGTGTGCCCAAACCAATTCCAATCGCTACGCACGCGTTGAGCGCCGCCGGAGTAAGTTCATCTATGTCTGGGAGTGTTTCCACGAAGATCGATGGGGAGCGTCTGAATTTCGTCGGTCGGCGGTTTTGCGGTTTGCGTGCTGTATGGTACGCTATACGGTCTTGTGAGGCAATGAGTTAGCTTGTATATTGAACGTTCGGACCGTGTGTGCTGCGCGTCGAATTGCAACCATTGAGGTCGAATTTCGAGTCATGCCGACGTATACCTACGCTTGTAAGAAGTGCGAACATCAGATGGACGTCTTTCATTCAATGACCGACGCGCCCAAAGTGAAATGCGAGGCGTGTGGCAGCGCACGTACCAAGAAACTGATCGGAACGGGCGCAGGCATTATTTTTAAGGGTTCCGGATTCTACGAAACCGATTACAAGAACAATTCGGGCAAGAAAGTGGACAAAGCCGACGGCGATTCGAGCGGATCCGAGAAAAAAGAAACGAAGACGGAAACCAAATCGGAGTCGAAACCGGCGACAAAAACCGACTCGAAACCGTCGAGTACATCCAGTAACAAGAAATCAGACTGATCGCTACTGCGCATACAAGCACCAATAGGAAAGGCCGCGACGAACGCGGGCCTGTAGCGTACTATCAACAAATAGGATCGCCCCCATGACGATAACCCAGACCGAACCGGACGCGAAGACAATCGAATCGCTGCAAGCGCTGACCGATGCCCACGTTATCAATACGTATGGCACGCGCCGCTTGGCATTCGATCGCGGCGACGGGTGCCGGCTGTGGGATTCTGAGGGCAATGAGTACCTCGATTGCTTCGCGGGGATCGCGGTCGCCAATCTCGGCCACAATTATCCAGCGGTGACCAAAGCGATATCGGAGCAGGCGGCGAAATTGTTGCATTGCTCAAATCTCTATTACATTGAATCGCAATCGCGTGTTGCGGCGTTATTGTGCAAGCACTCGTTCGCAGACAAATGGTTCTTTGCCAATTGCGGCGGCACCGCCAACGAAGCCGCCATTAAACTTTCCCGGAGGTATTGGTCAAAAAGGGGCACGCCGAAACCGGGCATCCTCGTAGCCGAACAATCGTTTCACGGGCGGACCCTCGCCACAATTACCGCGACGGGGCAGCCGAAGTATCAAGAAGGCTTCGAGCCGCTGGTCGAAGGGTTCACGCATGTACCCTACAACGACATGTCCGCGCTTGAGCAGGCCATCACATCGAGTACCGGCGCGATCATGTTGGAACCGATTCAGGGCGAGGGCGGCGTACGGGTACCAGCGGACGATTACCTCGCGCAAGTGCGCGCGCTCTGTGATAAGTACGGCCTTCTACTCATTCTCGACGAAGTGCAAACAGGCATCGGTCGTACAGGAAAACTTTTCGCATACGAACATAGTGGTATCGCGCCGGACATCATTACATTAGCGAAAGCGCTGGGAAATGGCGTGCCGATTGGCGCAATGGGTTGCACGGACGAAGTGGCGAGTGGTTTCGACATCGGCTCGCACGCGACGACGTTCGGCGGCAATCCGCTTTGCACCGCTGCCGCGCTCGCGACGCTCACTGCGATTACGGCACCGGGCTTCATGGAACGGGTTGCAGAGGCCAGTGCACGTTTTATCAGTGCGCTTCAACAACTAGCGAACAAACATTCTGCTATGGTAGAGGTTCGCGGAAAAGGACTCATGATTGGCGTCGAATTTCGCGATTCGGTTGCCCAAATTCTACACGGTATGACAGAGCGCAAGGTCATTTGTGGACCCGCAGGACCAAACGTCGTTCGATTCGTGCCACCGCTCATCATCAGCGATGACCAGATCGACCGGGCCGTGCGTACGCTCGACGATGTGATCACGAACGTCGGCTAGGATATCCGCGTATGTTTACTGACTTCATATCGCTCGCCGATCTGTCGCGTGCGGAGATCGAAGATCTCTTAGACACGGCGGATGATCTCAAACGCAAGCAACACGCGGGCGAAGTGTATCAACCGTTGCGCGGTCAAACGCTGGCAATGATTTTCGAGAAGCCGAGCTTGCGTACGCGCGTTTCTTTTGAGGTCGGCATTTTTCAACTCGGCGGACTCGGTGTTGTATTGGAGTCGGGCCAGATCCGGTTGGGCCAACGCGAATCCGTTCCGGATGCCGCGCGTAATCTGGAACGCTGGGTGGACGGCATCATGGCCCGCACGTTTTCCCATGAATCGGTCGTCGAACTGGCAGAGTACGCCACCGTTCCCGTCATCAATGCGCTGACGGACAAACTCCATCCGTGTCAGGTGTTGGCAGATGTACAAACTATTCGCGAGCACAAAGGCGAAGACTTCAGCAAACTGAAACTCGCCTTCGTCGGCGACGGCAACAACATGTATGCATCGTGGCTGAATTTCGCATCGCGCATCCCGATGAACGTAGCATTGGTGTGTCCACCCGGCTACGAAGGCGACCCAGAAATCTACGCCGCTGCAAAGAAGGACACGATGGGCGAATTCACCGTGACGCAAGATGTCGCGGAAGGTCTAGCAGACGCGGATGTCGTGTATACCGATGTATGGGCGAGCATGGGCCAGGAAGAGGAATCTGCGGATCGCATCAAGGCGTTCGCACCGTATCAAGTCAACGCGGACCTCATGGCCAAAGCAAAACCGGACGCGGTATTCATGCATTGCCTGCCTGCGAAACGCGGGCAAGAAGTCACGAATGAAGTCATCGATGGGCCGCAGTCGATTGTGTTTGATGAAGCGGAAAACCGGCTGCACGCACAAAAAGCGATTCTATTGCGGCTGATGAATCGCGGCGATGACGGGCTTTGTCCGAAAGCGCGTGCGCGCCGAACGAACGGGGCAACGGCTTAACATCCCCCTTATTCCCCCTTCAAAGGGGGATCAAGGGGGATGTTTTAGCGACGGTCTCGATCACGAACACGATATTTACTTACTGGAAGAACTGAACATGCAAGTTCATACCGCTGTAAAGGGCCACTGATGGCGAACGATATTTCCAAAATTGTATTGGCATATTCGGGTGGGCTGGACACGTCAGTCATCCTTAAATGGTTACAGGAAACGTATAAGGCGGATGTCGTTGCGTTTATTGCGGACCTAGGCCAGGGTGAGGAAACGGCACCTGCGGTAGGGAATGCGAAGAAGACCGGTGCATCAGCCGTGTATTGCGAAGATCTACGCGAAGAGTTTGTGCGCGACTTCGTGTTTCCGGCGATGCGCGCGAACGCGATCTATGAAGGCACGTATCTGCTCGGCACGAGTGTGGCTCGACCGCTGATCGCCAAGGCGCAAATCGATGTATTGCGCAAGGAAGGCGCGGATGCGGTATCGCATGGGGCGACGGGCAAAGGTAATGATCAAGTTCGTTTTGAACTGACGTATTACGCCCTGGAACCCAATGTCACGGTTATCGCGCCATGGCGGGAATGGGATTTGAATAGCCGTACATCGCTCATCGCGTATGCCGAGAAACATGGCATTTCGACGGGCGGAGTCACGATTGAGAAACCGTATTCGTGCGACCGGAACATGTTGCACCTCTCGTTTGAAGGTGGCGTGCTAGAAGACCCGTGGGCCGAAGCACCGGAAGACATGTACTTGCTCACGGTCGATCCGCGTAAAGCGCCGGACGAACCAACGTACGTCGAAATCGATTTTGAGGAAGGTACGCCGATCGCAGTGGATGGCGATCGCCTCTCCCCCGCCGCGCTCTTGGAAAAACTGAATACGCTCGGCGGTGCAAACGGCGTCGGACGGGTCGATTTGGTCGAGAATCGATTCGTCGGCATGAAGTCGCGGGGCGTATACGAAACGCCGGGCGGCACGATCCTTTACGCCGCGCACCGCGCAGTAGAATCCATTACGATGGACCGAGAAGTCATGCTGATACGCGATCAATTCTCCCCGAAAATCGCGCAACTCATCTACAACGGCTTCTGGTATTCGCCCGAGATGGACGCGATGATGGATTTTATAAAGCGGTCGCAAGAACATGTCAACGGCACTGCTCGTGTCCGCTTGTACAAAGGCAATTGCGACATCGTCGGACGCCGCTCGCCGAATTCGTTGTACGACGAAAAGATTTCGACTTTCGAAGCCGATGAAGGTGCATACGCCCAGGCCGACGCCGGCGCATTTATCAAACTGAACGCCCTACGCCTCCGCGTGCGCAAGCAGATGGGATTGGATTGAGTACTGGTTGGATTCTGGATCCCCGCCTGCGCGGGGATGACGTTCGCGAGTGGCAATGCGAGCAAATCCCGGTGTTCCTGGGTCCATCAATTCGGGCGAAGCAGCCGCATTGACGATTCCTTCGAGGCAAACTACGATTAGAACATCCATATAACGGCCAAAACGACAAGGAACGTCTCGTGAAAAAAAACATTCTGATTCTATCCTGCATAGCGATGTTTCCCGCGTTCGCGGACGATTACAAC
>JAJDAB010000013.1 GCA_029262095.1 Candidatus Hydrogenedentota bacterium | reverse complement strand
ATGCGGCGTCGCAGCGGCACTTAGTCTTGGCCGTCGCGATGCTGGGCGTACTGATGATTCCGGCGTTCGCGGTGGTGTTGCCCAATGTGACGTTACCGATTCGCGCGACAGGCATCGATACCGAGATCGCTACGACCGCGGGCGCATCGACCATCGTCGCGCCGCGTACGCCGCGTGTGGTCGAACCGCGCGACACAATGGTCGGCGGATCCCTCGCAGCGCCAAGTGCTTCGATATCCGTTGCGCCTCCGACGTCATCGTTTTCAGTGCTGAGCGTCATCACGATCGTTTGGCTAACGGGGTTTGCCGCGGCGTTGATGCCGTTAGTGATCGGTCTGATCGGCATACGCCGCGTCAGGCGATCAGGTAGAACATTAGTCGATCCCGAATGGACCGGTGCGTTGCGAGCGGCCCGGGTTGGCCTCGGCATTACGACACCGATTACGTTAATCGAATCACCGCGTGCACGTGTCCCCATGACGTGGGGCGTGTTTCGCGCGGTTGTTGCACTCCCTGAATCGGCGCGGGATTGGTCGCCGCAGCGCCGGCAAGTGGTGTTATGCCATGAACTCGCGCACATCAAACGGCGCGATTTTTTCACGCAACTCATCGCGCGAGTCGCGTGTGCCGCACATTGGTTCAATCCATTAAGTTGGTGGACCTTGCGCGCCATGAGCCTGGAACGCGAACGCGCGTGTGATGACCTCGTCGTAGCGAGTGGTGTGCGTGCGCCCGATTATGCGGAACACCTTCTGCAGATCGTGCGTGACATGCAAGGCGCGTCGTTCACTGCGCGAACCGCGATCGCGATGGCTGGCGTTTCACGGCTCGAGCAACGTGTTCGTGCGTTGTTAGACGCCACGCAGAATCGCCGGACACTGAGTGCCGGTGGACGAATCGCGACAATCGGTGCGGCGTTGGGCTGTATTGCGCTGGTGGCTGCGTTACAACCGACGGCGGTTGCGGAAGAAGCGAACAGCGACGAAGACACAAAAATCGTTATCAAAATTGACGACGACGAAAAGAAGAACGTTCGTATCAAACAGCGCCATGGTTCCGTTGTTGGTCTATATGGACGACAAGAGGACATCCAAAACGAGTCTCCGGGAGATTTTGACCTGGGCGAAATTCTTGGACATGTCTCCGAGGTGCTGGAAGACATCGACTTGGATGTCATCATCGAAAAGGCCGTGCGTTCATTGGAACGGGAAGACGTTCAGCGACACATCAATCGCGCGCTTGAGCATATCGAAGATGTTGATGTCCAAGCCGAGATCGAGCACGCAATCGGAGAAATCGATTCAATCGAGCTTACGCCGGAAGACGTTCAAGAAATCAGGAATCTCGACAAGCACGAGATTCGACGAGAATTGCGCAAGGTCAAACGTCACCTGCGGGATGCGGATATGGATGCACAACTGGAAGACGTCCGGCATCATCTCGAAGGCATCGACTTAGATGTCCATATCGATAGCGCGTTGGATCAGCTTTCGCAAATGCAGGATTCGCCGGAATGGGACGAAGCGATGGAAGCCGTCCACGATGTGATTGGCGAGATCGATTTGAAGAGCATCAGCGCGATCGTCGGCGAGACCCTTGAGGGCATCGAACTCAACATCGAGCCCATTTTGGAAGCGACCGCGCGCAAAGTGGAGGAGATCGACATCGACGCACTTGTTGACACGCTCCACGACAAAATCGAAGACATCGATATCGTCGTTGCGCCTGATCCTCTTTCTGAGATTTCCGGGTCAGGGTCTTCCCAATCCGATCTCGAATCGCTATTGGAACAAGATGACTTGCGCAAGGCGAATTTGCGTCAGGCGAAATTGAGCGGAATGGATTTGCGAGGTAAAGATTTACGGGGCGCGCGTTTGGCGGGAGCCGATTTGCGTGAAGCGAATCTTGAGGGCGCTGATTTGCGCGACGCGGACCTCAGCGGCGCAAACCTGCGCGAAGCCAACTTGCGAAACGCGGAACTGGACGGCGCGTTGTTGGACGGCACGAACCTCCGCGATGCTGATCTTACAGGTGTCTTGCTGCATAAGGTCGAACTGAGCGGTGCCGATATGCGCGGTGCCCAAATCAGCAAGTCTCATAGAAGCAATTAGTACTCAACCGCTACTAGATTGAAGGTATACGAGGGCCGCAGAACTGCGGCCCTCTTTTTTTCTCCGTCGCGCATCATGTACTACAATGCGCTACTTCTCATGGCTGCATTGCAAAACAACGCGCTACCGGTCACGTATCGTCACTGCGAATCGGATGCGGATTACGCGGCCTGCGTCGCCTTACAGGAAGCGACCTGGGGCGCGGATGACGTCGTGCCGATGACGCTCCTGAAGGCGGCACAAAAAATCGGCGGAATTGTCGCTGGCGCTTTCGATGACAAAGGCGAAATGCTCGGATGCGTGTTCGGGCTTTCGGGCGTACGCGATGGAATGCCCACACATTGGTCGCACATGCTTGCCGTGATGCCGTCGGCGAGAGGCAGGGGATTGGCGTTCGGATTGAAGACCTTCCAACGAGACGCGTTAACGCATTTGGGTTTCGACCATATGTATTGGACGTATGATCCGCTCGAATCGCTGAACGCACATTTCAATATCAATCGCCTGGGCGCTCGACCTATCGAATATGTGCGGGATATGTATGGCGATGGCGATGCCAACTTGTTGCATCAAGGTCTCGGCACGGATCGGTTTGTTGTCCGGTGGGATTTCAATGCGGTCACTAACCCGCCGGATACAACAATCGCAAACAGCGCACCGGTTCTAAATACATTTGAGAACAAGCAATGGTCCACCACGAAACCTAGGAATGAGAGATTCGTGCGCATTGAAATCCCGGCGGATATCCAAGGACTGAAGTCTTGCGACCCAAACAAAGCGCGTGCGTGGCGAACTTGCACACGCGAGTGTATTCAGCATTGCCTTGACAACGGGTTCGCGATTACAGGATTTCACAGGGATGATGACAGCCGATCGTACTACGTACTGGAGCGTGAACATTGAAATTGGAATCGATAACACTCCGGGAAATCCGGCTTCCGCTGCGTGAGCCCTTTCAAATCTCGTCGGGCACGACAACCGAGCGACGCATTTTTTTGCTTGAGGCCCGCGATTCGGACGGCGCGGTCGCTTGGGGTGAATGTGTTGCCGGCGCAGAGCCGAATTATTCGCCGGAGACCATCGATACGGCGTGGACCATCATTCGCGACGTAGCCGCGTCTCGCGTATTGGGCAAGACGATTAATCGC
>JAJDAB010000012.1 GCA_029262095.1 Candidatus Hydrogenedentota bacterium | reverse complement strand
TTCGACGGTTAGTCCAGTGCCATTGAGGCGCTTGATACGCGCGAGATCATAGTCCACCAGCGTTGCAGTGGCCCCACTATCGGCCAATCGCGTTGCATACAAAATACCGAGTGCGCCTGGACCAATCACGGCTACGTTCATATGGACTCCATGCGCGCCGTACTAATCGCGTTTCTTAACGAAGCAGCCGTCAAAACCGGCGTGCAATAACGCGTCTCTGGCTTTTCCCGCGGTCGCCTTGTCGGCATATGACCCTGCGAACGCGCGGATCGATTTGCCGTCGGCTGTTTCGACGAGCTCGAGTTGCACGTCTTTGTTTTCATGCGCATCGCGTTGAAATGCTTCAGCCTGTGCACGTTTGGCGATTCCGATGGACATGACTTGCACGGTATACGGACCATCTGTCGACGGTGGAATCTCCGGCAGCGGTTCGGGCTCAGGCTCTGGGGGAAGAGGTGTTGTTTCCTCAGGCGTTGCGGGCTCCGGTTCTGGCGCTGGTTCCGGCTCGGAGACCGCCAATTCCATAACTTCTTTTGGTGCTTCAACTTCTGCCGGGGCCGACTCGGGTTCGACGACACTCGGCACTTCTACAACAACAACGGGTTCCGGATCAGGCTCATCGAGCGGAGGTTCTTCTGCCGGTTCTTGAGGTTGCGGCGCGGGATCTACCTCTGGAATCTTGGGATCGGGTGCGGGAATCGAGGTCCCTTCGATCACGTCACTTGATGGTTGTGGAGTAGGAATCACATCTTCATTCGACGCGGTCATCGTCAATCCGCGAGCGAACATGCCCGCAAAGAAAATGATCGCGGCGGCAACCAATAGGAAGAGTGCAGCGCCAACAATTTGGCCGGGCGTTACTTGAATGACGGCAGCCCCGTCTTCGCCGAATCGACCGGGTTCTTTTTGGTGAGAATCACTCATCGGAGGTTACAGCCACTTCGACGACTTCCTGATCATTGCCAGCGTCGGTAGGTTCGGGTTTTTCCAAAGTGTTCAAGATTTCCATTAACGATGCACGGGCGGTATTCAGTTCCGCGTATGAAAGATTTGGATCACGGACTTCGATCATGCGATTCGCAATCCGATCCGTGAAGAGGGCGAATTTTGAATCGGTGTCCGTCTCCTCGCCCTCTTTAATGAGACGAAACACCTTTTGGCGGCGAAGCAACTGAGCTGCAAGGTAAGCTTTTGCTAGTTCCGCGCGATCTTCTGATTCTACTGCTTCGTAAAACAGATTGCGCAACGGTGAAAACGAGTCGTCTGGCTGCTGGTTCTCGATGTCGGGATCGACGTAGTTGGTCGCCCAGACGGCGATCGCCCCATCCGCACACGCGGGATTCCAGGCTTCTTTAGAATAGTCTTCGCGGACGAGTCCATCCTCGCCTTGTTTCACAAGCGATAACAGTTCTTGTCCGTGCTCAAACGATTGTTGCGTTTGGGCACAGACTCGAGTGGATTTGCCAATTCGAATTTCCATAGTCATTTCGGTGTATTGCCCGTCCCCGATTTCCGGGCGCTTACAACGCCCCCGGCTGTTTTTAGCAGATCGACGAGAATTTTTCTAGGCGCGTCTAATACGTTCATGGCTTCCTTGGTGACTTCCAAGGCGCCGGCGACCAATGTCACCCGTACGGGAGGCGTATCGGTTAGTTCGCTTATGGGGGCACTTGTGGGGCCAGTGACGTGAAATGGCAGGTCGACAGTCTTCTGGGCCAACCGATAACCCTGCAAGTTGAGACTGTCTCTTAGGGCCGGGATCTGCTCGGCCGTGTCTGGCGAGATCGATACACTTAGGTCGTAGTCCATGTCGCCATCGTTGACATACTGGCCAACGCCTCGCACGGCAAGACCCTCCGCGTCCAACTCCACGACGGGCGTTTTGACGACGTCGCGTTCGAATTTTACATCCGCATATAAGCGGTCGAATTTGAGTGATGGTGGCAGCGAATTCACGTCGCCTTCCATCTGGTGTTCTAACAGATTGATGATGAAGTCCGCGCTGAACTGGCCATCACGAATGGTGAACGCGCCATCGCCCGCGAGCGTGCCCGGATCGTCTCGGTCCATTCCGTATGCTACGTGTCCTGCGATCGGACCGGTCAATACGATCGGCAGATCCAAGTGCTCCAGAAAAAAACGGGAGGGTACACCTTCCCATTTGAGCTCGGTCGCATAACGGTTTTCTTCACGATAGGATGTGAATGCTCCTTCGACCCATCCTTCGCCAATGTTCGCGCGGTATGACTCCAGCGAAACTTTTTCCATGTCGCTCGTCGTGATTCCTTCAAACTCGGTCCCCGACCACGGAGGCGCGAGGATCGCGTCGGCGTAAAGCTCGTACCGCCAACGCCGCGGCACGATGGGGAATCGCTCAAGAAGCGCTTCGTCTTCACGTAACGGACGGAACCACGGTTCGCCAAAGGAGGGCATTGTTGCGTGCGCTGCCCGGAGCGTTAGGTCGCCGGTCGAGTTGTCGCCCTTGTTAAACGTTGCGACGACTTTCGCATCTTTTATCATCATGGGTTCGCTACCGGTCTCTGGCAACAGATCGACGCGGTCGACGTCAGCTTCGGCCTCGCTAGTCCACAGAACGCCATCTCTATTGACGAGCGTCCATTCATAGCGTGCGTTTCGCGCTGTTCCGCCTGTGATGGTGTAGGGAAGCCGTAAGCATTTGCCTGTAGAGACGACATCGATCGATTCGGCGGTCAAAATGCTCTTCGTAAATACCCATTTGCCGTTCCGGCTTGCCCAATCGACTCGAGCGGCCAGTGTCGATCCCGCAACGTCACCTTGGGCGGTCAATACGATCGACTTGTCAGGGTCGATCACGAGTTTGCCGGTGGCCTTCGCGCCGATGCCAACGGGTTTGCTGAACCACCACGTGTAATCGATGTTCGCGTTCGTCGCTTCTAGTTCGATGTCCGCTGTCACAGCACCGTCTTGCAACGTTGCCGCTCCACTAAACGTGACCGCCCCCGCGACATCCGTATATTTGATAGCGGTCGCCAACGCCGTGCGTTCGGCGTGTACCAACGTGCCGCTGATCGTCGCGTTACCGGTTTCATCTTCGATGGAGTAGCTGGCGCGTGCGACGAAGGGCTCGTCAAAAATTTCGGCGTTCAATGGGTCAATGTGCAGCGTGTTGTTTGCGATTTGAACATTGCCGGAAAGGCGGTCCGCGTAAATTCCGCTGTCCTCATGCCGCATTGAACCATCGCGTATGATCGCGTTGAGCACTGGTGATTCTGTTTCCGAATCCCAGCCCGCTTCGATACTGGCCAGTTCAATCTGGCCCTCCGGGTAGCGGTCATCATTCGGCTTGAATGAAACTGTCGCGCCCGGTGCCCGCCCGGTCGCCGCGATTTGAAATGCATCGGTTGTCCCGGTGATAGCTACCGAAAACTCCTCCGGCTGTTCAAAGGTAATATCCATTTTGCCCTGTTCGCGAATTTCTTTTGGGAGATAGTGCTCCAGCGCTGCCTGTAGGGGAAGCTCGGTCGCTTCAAGGAGAAGATCGATCCCGTGTGTGTCGTCAGCAAACAGTAGTTGTCCGCTCAGCTGGGCTCGCAGCTCATCCGAATCCAGCGTTGCGGTTCGAATGGAGAGTGATCGCGTCGTGGTGTCGTAGCGAGCGTACGCCGCGATGCTTCCAGCCATAACGCCGATGAATTCCGGTTGGTTTCGCACCGTGATGTCTTGGAATTCCGATTCGAGAGCAATGGTCATTGTCTTATCCGGAAATGCATCGATCGTGATGGCAGGATTTATCCTGCCCGATTCCGTGAAGTGGTGTTCCTCTGGTAAGAATCCATTCACATCGCCAGCGGTGAGCGCGCTAATCTGAACTTTGCACTTAAAATCGTCGGCGGCCGAATATTGAATTCGCCCGCTGATTGCTTTGCCAGACTCCCGCTCGTAGTTGCCGGAGAGCGTCGCGACCATGCTCTCACCATTTTGATTCCGGGCGATGGTTCCGGCAAAGTCGCTGATTTCGATAGGTGCGTTTTCGTGAATACCATCAACGATTAGCGTGCAACGTTTAAACGACACGGTCCCCGGGAGTTGGGCGATCCACGCGTCCGCGTCACGAGTATCTCGGGCGTCGGTCGGAGTTCGATTCGAAGTGTCCACGCGAATCTCCGCGTCGACGACGTCGAAATTCGAGACGATTTGCGTGCCTTCGAACCAGGCGAACGGATTGAGAATTGCAGCTACACCTGGCGCGGTGCTTTCAATCCGGATACCGTTTTCGGTTTCATACGTGAATGCGACCTCTTCAAACCGGATGCTTCGAAATCCTCCGAGTCGTGCGGATCCAATACTGACAGAGGCATCCGTTCGCTCTTCGACGAATTGCAGGATTTGTGTTTGAAGATTGTCGACTTCGCGCGAGACATACAGAAACGCCATGGTCGCCGCCGCTACAGCAAGAAAAAGCACTCCGGCCCAAGCGCCCGGAGTGCGTGTCTGTATCGCCGCGACGTTGTGTGTTGGTTCCGGGTCAGTATGCACCACGGTCATCATGTGCGCTCAGGCGTTCCTACCCGGAGATTTCCCGAACTAGGTTTCCTCCGAATCATCAGCAATCGCCGATTCTTCGACTGGATCGTTGAACCAGTCCAGGCCTTTAGCGGCCAGGACTTTTGCTTTCACTGTTTCGAAAAATTCGGGATTCTCTCGCATGTATTGACGGGTATTCTCTCGGCCTTGGCCAAGGTTATCGCCTTCGTACGAGAACCACGCGCCACTCTTTGAGATAATTTTTTCTTCGATGGCGAGATCCAGCAGATCGCCTTCTTTCGAGATGCCTTCTGAGAACATGAGATCGAATTCCGCGATTCGGAATGGCGGGCTGACTTTGTTCTTCACGATTTTGGCTCGAACCCGATTGCCCACGTGGACTTCTTTTTCTTTGATGCTCGCGATCCGACGAACGTCGATCCGCAAGCTCGAATAGAATTTCAGTGCGCGGCCGCCCGTGGTGGTTTCCGGGCTGCCAAACATCACGCCAATCTTGTCGCGAATTTGGTTGATGAAGATGACAATCGTATTCGAACGGGCGATAGAGGACGTCAGTTTGCGAAGGGCTTGCGACATGAGCCGGGCTTGCAGGCCCATATGCGAATCACCCATGTCACCTTCGACTTCCGCCTTGGGCACAAGCGCTGCCACGGAATCGATTACGATGATGTCGACCGCATTGCTGCGAACCAGCGTTTCGCAAATTTCCAGCGCTTGCTCTGCCGTGTCCGGTTGCGACACCAGGAGATTATCGATATCCACGCCGATTTTCGTTGCGAATGTAGGGTCCAGGGCATGCTCCGCATCGATTACGCACGCGATACCCCCGGATTTTTGCGCGTTTGCGACGACTGAAAGCGCTAGTGTCGTTTTACCTGAAGACTCTGGTCCGAATATTTCGATGACGCGGCCACGGGGCAGTCCGCCAACGCCGGTCGCGATATCGAGGGACAAGCTACTGGTCGAGATAACCTGCATTCGGTTTTCGAATGAGTCGTCTCCCAGGCGCAGGAGGGTACCCCGGCCAAATTGCTTTTCAAGCTGGGATACCGCGATATCCAGTGCTTTTACCCGTGCGTCATCTTGTGTGGTGGCCATGGCCGAATCCCCTCAGTGTTTAACTGAAAATTTGTTCACTGCGCGCATCCTGCCATACCTCGCGCCCCCTGTCAAGTCTCATGCCGAATCTGGTGCGCTTCCAAGGCCAAGCGTCCCTGCTCGGTGATACGCCATTGTACGGCCAGTGTCCTCTCGAATTCCAAGCCTTCTTAGGGGTGCGTACCCGGCAAATCGGTTTCCACTGGATCTGCTGGGTCCCAGGCCGGCGGAGGATTGGGTGGAGGCTCCTCCTCAATGAGAACGTCCAAGGCAAATGCGCCCCCCAACATGATCAGGACCAGGAGAAATGCCACCCCGATGAGTCCAATAAATATCTTGGTTAAACGCTGTTCGCGCTCACGATCAACGCCGTGTGGGTCCGGCGGAATGTCTGCTTGTGTTGACATAGTGCGTACCAGCCTATCAGAAACGACCTACCCAACGCTTGACGTGAACTTGTGAGGCCCATACCATATTGGACATGGCGCGCCTGAGGGTGCGCCTCCTGTCTTTATGCCATCGAAATCGACCTGCATCTGATCATGAACCCCACATACCAATCTTATCGAGACCTCCTCGGCAACGAGGCCATGCCTTTCGCCTTCGTCGATTTGGACCTATTCGACGAAAACATTCGCCAAATTCAACGCCGTGCCGCAGGCAAACGCGTCCGCATTGCGACAAAGTCCATACGCTGCGTACCGCTCCTTGAGCGCATTTTGAACGCTGGCGCGCCGTTTAATGGAATCATGTGCTACAGCGCGCGGGAGGCCATTTTCTTAGCCCACCACGGCTTTGACGACATTCTGATTGGCTATCCCGCTTGGCATGATCTGGAACATAGTGGGCTCATCGACCTTGCGCGGAGTGGTAAGCGCATTACATTGATGATTGACAACGAAGATCACATTGAACACATCGCACGTCTCTCGGCCGATTTCCACACCGAACTGCGGGTATGCGTCGACATCGATATGTCGTCGGAGTATCCCGGTATCTATTTCGGCGTTCGGCGTTCTCCGTTGCGCAGTCCGGAATCTGTACACAGCATCTGCAAACGGATTGCGTCAACGAAAGGCGTGAGTCTCGTGGGCGCAATGGGGTATGAGGCGCAAATTGCCGGACTGCCGGACAATTCACCGGGACGGTGGGCCATGAATTCGATCGTCCGTTTTCTGAAACAGCGATCCATTCCAGAAATCGCGGAACGGCGCTCCGCAGTGCTCAAGGCTATCGCGGACGAAGGCATCGAACTCGAATTCGTCAACGGCGGTGGCACCGGCAGCATCGAATCGACGGTCGCCGAGACTGGCGTCACGGAAATCACCGTCGGCTCCGGATTTTTCTCACCCGCACTGTTTGATGGTTACCAACACTTCCACCACCAGTCCGCAGTCGGTTTCGCGATTGAGGTCGTGCGGAAGCCCAGCGCTGATATGTATACCTGCGCTGGTGGCGGCTACGTCGCATCCGGCGGCACGGGCCGCGACAAACAGCCGTCGCCCTATTTGCCCGAAGGCGCGAAGCTCATCGCCCAAGAAGGCGGGGGAGAGGTCCAAACGCCTATCGTCTACCACGGCCAGGAACGCATCCGTCTCGGCGATCCTATCTTCATGCGCTACGCGAAAGCGGGGGAGATGTGTGAACGCTTCAACGGCCTTATCGCTATCGCTGGCGGACAAATCATCGACGAACTCCCCACCTACCGTGGCGAGGGACAAGCGTTCATGTAACGCTCGTCCGTGAATGTTAGAATTACCTTCATGACCGCGAATCACGACATACGACGCGTTCTCTTTTTGTGTACCGGAAATTCGTGCCGTAGCCAAATGGCCGAGGGCTGGGCGCG
>JAJDAB010000011.1 GCA_029262095.1 Candidatus Hydrogenedentota bacterium | reverse complement strand
CCATAGTCGCCCGCTTCGCAATTGGTCAACGTGATAGAACGAACGCGATCGGGATTGTTCACCGCGAAGACCTGCATCACGCCGCCGCCGCTATCATTGCCGACGAGGTCGACCTTGCCGACGCCGAGCGCATCCAGGAATTCGACCAACATTGCTGCTTGAGCATCTACAGTCAGTTCGACATCAGCATTCACTTCAGTGTAGCCGAGTCCCATGGCGTCTGGTGCGATGCAGCGGCGCAGCCCAGCGAGTTCATCGAGCACGTATCGCCACTGAAACCCGTTGAGCGGAGCGCCGTGCATCAACAATGCGGCAGGCCCTTCTCCGCGTTCTACGTACGCGGTACGTCCGTATGAGGTTTCGACAAACTTGCGGGTTTGATGAAATTCGGCAATGTCCATGTCGGTGTCCTTTGCTTGTGGATTCGGATTGCGCATAATATAGGTCAAACAACCTATTTAGGTCAATAGGCCTAATTTATGGATTTGGATATATTTCGTAACTAGCTGCTCTTGAATGGGTTAGGTGCGAGGTGGCATTGTGTATTGAGGCAATTTCAGCCACTCTGTACAATTTGGCCGGGGCAATACGAAAGGATTGGTGAAAGCGTGGAGCGCGAGAAGACAGCGGTTGCTGGGCATCGTCCCGGTACAGCGGTCCAAAAAAAGGGCCAGCGGCGGGTGGATGAAATACTGGATGCGGCAACGGCGGTGTTGGTGGAGGAGGGCTACGCACAATTCACGACTCGTAAGATTGCTGCGCGGGTCGGCATTCGGTTGAGTAACGTTCAGTACTATTTCCCGACGAAGCAAACGTTGTTGCAGGCGCTTGTCGAGCGGAGCATTGAACAGTATTACAACGTGCTGCGTGCAAAGGTTGCTGCCGGTTCGAAGACGCCAAAGGCACAGTTACTCTATTCGGTCGATTACGTGCTCGCGAGCCATGCGAAACCGGAGGTGGCTCGTCTGTTCAAGGAACTGTGGGCGCTGGCCTCGCATGACAAAGATGCCGCGAGAGTTATGGATGGTTTCTATGCGAAATGGTGTGACATGGCGACGGATCTTGTTCTGCAATTGAATCCAACCATTAGTAGACGGAAGGCGGAGCGGCGGGCGATTTTGATCATCGGTTTGGTGGATGGACACGTGCTGTTCACGGGTGCAGGCAGTGAACCTTCTCCGGCATTGCGCGGAATTGGCAAGGAGTTGCGCGAAGCGGCGTTGTTGATCGCGACCGCGCCGTAGTCATCGTTCGAGCGTGATGCGGGCCGCGAATATGTTCGATATGTACTTGTCATTATCCTCGTGTTGCGAATACCAGGTGAGATAGAACGCCGGTGGACCGTCCGGATCAGCATCTTTGTCCGGCAATAGTCCTGGATATGAAGTATCGCCTCCGCTCGGAACCGTCAACAGTGGCGTGACGGACGCATCCTTGATTTCCCAGAGCTGCGTATTGTATTCACCATCGGTGCGCCCGCGTCCCGCGATGAAAAAACGGTGTTTCCAGTTGGCGATTGCGGGGGCATGAATGAGGGTTCCCATATCCCGCCGTGTCCATTGCATCAACGATGGATCGCTGTCGAAACGCGCCGCATCGCCCGCTTCGTCGCCCGTGCGGGAAACGATCCACATTGAGCCGTCGTCATTGAATCGCAGGTCAGCTTCGCCGCACATTCGTTCGTTCGTGACCAAGGAGACGCGTTCCCACTCCAACCCATCATCCGAACGTAATAAGAGCGTTTCGCGCATGGCGGGTCGTGGACGTTTCGCGGTATACGCTAGGCTATAGAACGTGCCCTTGTGATGTCGGACTCGCCAGAGCCACCAACCCGGTTCAAACAATCCGTGCACATCCGACCACGTTTTACCGTCGGTCGAATACGCGGCGTGCGATCGCACAGAACCGCGATCGGGGAGGCGCGCCCCCCGACCAAATTGCAGATCCCAAACGCCGAAGTAAACGAATAGGCGATCTTTCGTTGCCGCGAAATGGGGGTCGCGATCATCGCCGTGTGTGCGAATCTGCCCGCACGGTTCCCACGTCTTCATATCATCGCTGCGCATAACACGGATAACGCCGTCCATTGAAAGATGATGTTCGCCCTTGCGAAAACAAATGTAGTACGCATCTTTCCAGTAGATGAGATCGGTGAATGCGTTGTGCCCGCCGTCTGCGTGCACCGTCACTTGCCAATCGATCTTGGCTTGCGCGCTCGCCTGGGTGCAGACGATGCAGGCTGCGATGATTGTTGTGGCTCTTACGATTGTCATTCGTTGCCCGCCGCAGTTTGGATGGTTCCGCGGATGCTCAGTTCGATGGGTTCACTTAAGTACACATGAGGTTGCGGAGAACTTGTTTCAATTCGGGCTTCAATGTAGATCGTGCGACTTAGTTCTGTTACCCACGGTTCTGCGTACAGTTCCATGCTTCGATCGAATTCGCCTTCGCGAACGAGAATCCCATTTAGCCCCGTGTCGAGAATGCGCACTCCATACGGTAGGTTCTTAACATCAATCGGTACCCGTCCGTCAAACCCATTGAAGCGATCAAGGTGAACCGCCACGCGGCTGCTTGTACCCGGCGCAAGGGAGACAGTGGTTTGATCATGGGTTACGAGTAGATCGGGTTGCACTTCGCTGACCGTGAGTGATCCGAGCTTCGCTTCACGGGTCACGGCTTTATCACCGACTTTCGCTTCACCGGTGAGTCGGAACGACGCGTCGAGTGGTGTTGAACGCGCATCGACCGAAGCGACTAGGCCAAGTTTGACTCGGTCTTCGCCCGCCAACACAGTGCCGGATTCAAGCGCGAAACCGTCGGGTAGATCGTGTGCGGTGATTACAACGGGTCCGTCGAAGCCGTCCTTGCGGCGGACTCGAACATCGACGGGGACTCGGCTTCCGGGCGAGACGTTGACGCGATACGGGCTGACAACGATGTCGAAATCGGGTGACGGTTTGCGTACCGTCAGACGGTAGGCGCGATTCGGCCCGGCGAGGCCGCGTGCTTCGCGCACACGGACGATATAGTCACCGTCCGAAGGCGGGACGAATTCGATGAACGAATCGCCGGATGCTGACCCGTCGCCGAAGAAGCCGTCGTCGTTGCGCCAGTAGAGCGGAAACGTCGGCATGCCGTTTGACGCGAATGTCTTGCCCGGTTCGTGAACCTCAATCTTGTAAATGCTTGAATCGACCGCGTGATGTTCCGGGGTCGTCCCGAAGTATCCGCGCCGTTGTCCATTCGGGTACGAAGTGAATGCCACGTCCTCGTCTCCGTAGTCGGGTAGGTCGAATACTTGGATAACTTCGGAACCGATCATGACGAAATCGCCCATCGTAAGGTCGTTCCAGCTCGCAACACGCAGGCCGGATTGCCGACTGTCCCGATCGTTCAGCGTTAGCTGCGTGCGTGCAACACAACGAATGACGCCGCGTTGTAACAAGTCGCCGCTAGCGGTTAGTACATCGATGAACGTGTCTACCGGTGAACCTAACCGTGCAGCCTCGGTTTCGATATAGACGAGTTCGCCTGCGGCCAGCGATACCCTATAGAGGTCGTCGTCGTTGGCGGTGTCAAAGCGGCCGTCAGCCACTCCGGGCACCGGTATTGGCTGTGATTCGTTGGGCAGATTGTTCGGTTCGGATTCGAGTGCCGCCGCTGCGTCCCAGGTTGATAAACGTGGCAGCGAAATTGGAGTACCTTCGGGGACGACTATCGGTAAGGCTACTCGCGTGCCATACTTCGCTTCGTTCGGCCCGTCCACCGTGAAGCGATCGCCACCAAGATTGAAGCCTACGACATTGACCGCGTGCGTCCCACCCGAGGGGATTCCGAGTGGCCACCATTGCACCACCCATGGAAACTCGCCGATGTGTAACCGGTAACCGAGTCCGCCGCGCAAGTCACGATCTCCGATTTCAACAACATAGTCTCCGGCCTCGGTGAATGCGTAACCGAGACGATCCGCGGTTGGGCTGGCAATACCAGATGAATCCGCGAGGACCGTTCCGTCGACATTTAGTAGTCGAATCGATGACGTCAGTTTGGTGTCCGTGAGTGCAAAGACCAGTTCATCGCCGACTTCAGTGTGAATGGCGTATCGGTCGAGTTCGCCAGCGACGCCAATTTTGCCGGCAACCGTGGCGGGCCATTCCACCGCTTGAGGTGCGCCATCTTCGGTCGCAGTCTCCGCGAAATCAGGACGAGCGACGACGTTCAGTGTTTGGCTATTGGTGAGGCCGGTTGATGTCTCGACCAGAAACGCGTGCGATCCAAGCGGGGCATCCTCGGCGACATTTATTTTCATTTTGAGTACGTAGGGCCGGGCGTTATCGACAATGTTTGCGCCTGTACCCTGCGCGCTCTTTCCGGATTCCAAAGTGGGTTCAGGCTTCGCTTCAATTTCCAAGATTTCAGCAGTTATACCTTTGGCGAAGATGACTGGTTTTGCCTTATCCAGATTCTTGCCCCGGACGTTGAGTGTGAATTCACCACCGCGGTGCAAGCGTGATGGAGAAATCGACGAAATGGACGGCGGGACCGTCGCGCGAATGATGACAACTTCGACGTTTGGATTCCGAATTTTCTTTTCGGTCGCTTTGGAAGCGCCTAAAGCGTCACCGGTCGCTGCAGCGTATACGCCGATCGTGCCGTCGTATCGTCCAACGGCGATCGTCGCGCCATCTCCACTTGCGGCGAGCGACACAGGCCAATCGGGTTGTGGTTCAACGGCGAAGCGTTCACTAAGGTCCGCGGTGTCCCACGCCTTAATAAGCCGATCTTCAGACGACGAGAATAACGTCGCGCCATCGGGCGAATACGTCAGCCGCAAGACACTGCCATCGTGCGCAAAAGAAGACGCGACGAGATTTGCGGACGAGAAGTCGGATTGATTCACCGTGCCGCTGCTCTTCACGGCTTCATATACACGTATCATTTTGTCCGCCCCGGCCGTCGCGAGTCGCGACCCATCCGGCGAATATGCGATTGCGTGTACGGCCTTCAGTGCATCGGTGATCGTGATGAGCATACGGCCCGACGCCACATCCCAAATCTTTACCGCACGATCGCCCGCGCCGGTGGCGAGGTGTTGTCCGTCCGGACCGAACGCGATTGCGTAAACCGCGTCGACGTGATCTTTCAACTCATGAATCGGCTCGCCCGAGGCCGCGTCCCAGATGATGGTTGTTTTGTCATACGATGCGGTCGCTAGCTTCGATCCATCGGGCGAAAACGCCGTTGCTAGAATGTTGTCACGATGACCACTCCACTGCCGGACTTCCGACCAATCGACGGTAGACCAAATCCGGATTTCGCCGCCGACGCCCGGTTTACCACCGGATGCGGCCAAGAACTTGCCGTCAGGCGAAACCGCGAGTGCGCGTACCATTTCCGCGTGGCCGACCAATTCGATGACAGTCTCCAAGGCGCCCAACGCCGGGGAGAGTTTGCTAACAGTCACTTTCCCTAAAGAGCCTTGCGCCAGAAGCAGATCGTCATTTGCGGCGAGGAAAGCAAGCGCCGATATCGGCGCATTGGCGACGCTTAGTGAATTGGGAGCAGAATCCAACACGGGCGGCTTTGTCGCGATCGAGGGGTCGCTTAACGCGCCGCCGACGATCCACTCCCGAATCAGCGCGATACTCGCGTCATCCAATTTCGGAAACTTGTCCGGCGGCGGCATGTGAGGCTCGTGCGTGTGTTCGATGGAGCGAACCAGAGGGCTCTCGTCAGGTTTCCCCGGGATGACTGCGTCGGCGGTTTCTCCACCTTCGATCGTCAGCGCCGCAGTCGATAGATCGAAGTCGCCTTTAAGTTTTTCCGCTTCCGGGAAATGGCAGCCCGCGCAATGTTTGGCCAAGATGGGGTAGATGTCGCGCTCGAAAATGGGCGGGCCGGACTCATCCCCTAGTACGGGTGCAGCGATCAGTGTGAATAGGCACACGATACGGATTGTATAGGGCTGCGTACTCATATCAGTGATTGAACAAGAATTCTTTGCTGGTGAGCAGTGCCCAAGTTAAATCTTCGATGGACTCCCGCCGGGCGACCGCTCCTTTGTCCGTCTTGTCGCCAAACCCATCCAGCAAACTAACGGCATTCTCTTTTTCATTGACTGACGGAAAACGTGCCAAGGCGCGAATGTACAACTCGTCCACGACTTCGCCCGGCGGCCGTTCTGCGTTTGCGAGGGCGGCCATCTGCGATTTGTCGTCACGCAGTTTTCCGTTAAGTGTTTCGCCGTTCGCGACGTGCAATGTTTGCGCGACGCTGGAGTCCTCCGTACGTTCGCATGAACACGTTTGAGTGCGCTGCGGTCGCCCGAAGGCCGTAAGGAAATACGATCCCACCTGAGAATCCGGCAGTTGTAACGCGCGAAACCCGCTGGGATATCCGCTGAACTGCGTGGGTACGCCGGTGACTTGTGCATACGCGTCGAGAATGACTTCCGCGCTAAGCCGACGCACGACGTATGTGCTATAGAATCGATCGTCCGTCACGTCAGCGTCGACCGGCTTTGACGTTCGTTGGTATGTACTCGAATTCATGATGGTCCGCATCAAGTGTTGTAAGTCGTAGTTATGCTCAATCAAGTCGTCTGCCAATGCGTCCAACAATGCTGCGTTCGAGGGGGGATTTGTAAGACGTAAATCGTCTTCCGGTTCCACCAGGCCCGTGCCCATAAAATTTCGCCAGACGCGATTGACGACCGCGCGCGTGAAATACGGGTTATCCGGCGCAGTCATCCATTCTGCGAGTCGAACGCGGCGATCACCCGGGTCGTCGAGCGACAATGGTTCGCCTTCGAGCGGCTTCGGAGGCAACGGTTGGCCTAAGCGGGGATGTACGACGTCGCCAAACGCTGCGGGCAAAATGTCCGTACCGCCGCTTTTTCCGTTCTTTCGCTTTACACGGCCTAGCAAGTTCGCCATGCCGTAGTAATCGTCCTGCGTCCATTTCTCCAACGGATGGTTGTGGCATCGCGCACATGTAATGGACATTCCGAGGAACGCTTGAGAAGTTGTCTCGGTGAGTTCAATGGGTTCTTTGTGCATTGCGAAGAAATTGGCCGCACCGTTTTCAGTCGAGTTGCCCGTCGCGGTCAGAATTTCGCGTACAAATTCATCCCAAGGCTTGTTGTCCTCGACACTATCGTGGATGAATCGATAGAAGGCCGTGAGTTCTTCGCGACGGGGCAAGTTCTTCGACGACAGGAGCAATACGTCCGACCACTTGTAGGACCAATAGTCCGCAAACGCCGGCCGCGTGAGCAGGTCATCAATGAGTCGTTCGCGTTTAGTTGAATCAGCATCGAACAGGAACGCCACCGTTTCATCCGGTGTCGGCAACGCGCCAATCGTGTCGAGATACGCGCGCCGAACGAACTCCGAATCGCTGGACGCTGTGGCGGGTGGGATGCGTAATCGTTCCAACTCAGTGAGAACCAAATCGTCGATATAGTTTTTGCGCAGTGAATTGGCGAAGAGAGACTCATCAACCTCCGTCGCGCGCGGTACTGTGACTTGCGCTGTGGCAACCTTGCTTTGGTAATAGACGGTGATAGCCGTCGCGCCGGGGCTAAGCACTTCGACGCGGCCTTCCTCGCCTACCGCTGCAACGGTGTCTTCCGTTGTGCCGAATTTGGCCCACCGGGTCACGTCTTCATACGTATTGTCGTCGTAATGCGCGCGGACGAGGATTTGATACTTCGCATTGGTGTCGAGCGTTACGTTCTGGGGTAACACTTCCAGATGGGTCACCGTTGGTTCGCCGTCAGCGATAGCGGGGGCGCCCGCAGTTAACCACGCGAGCACGCGATCGTACGCTTCCGATTCTTGAGCGAAGCGTTCGCCGCCTTCGTGTGGAATGGCCATCGTCGGTTTCTGTAGAAGTAAACTTTGGGCTGGTGCGGCCAACGAAACACGACGTCCGTTTGCATGGCGCGTAAGTGCGGCGTGATCAGCGTCATGGTCGAAACCGCGAAGCGAAAGTTTGAACCCGTTCTTGCCCGCCGCCGCACCGTGGCATGCGCCTGTGTTGCACCCCGCTTTGAAGAGCAAGGGCTGGATGTGGTTTTGAAAGCTGGGTACAAACGAAGTGTCCGTACCAGTCACGATGACTCTCGCCGAAACCGTTTGCCCGTTTACGGTCGCGGCAATGGTTGCCTCGCCATTACCGGCAGCACGGACTATGCCAGCTTCATCGACTGTGGCGACTAGTGGGTCTGACGACTTGAATTTAGACGCTGCGGTGACATCGTCCGACTCTTGGGCTGAGTGCATTTCCGAAACGACAACCTG
>JAJDAB010000010.1 GCA_029262095.1 Candidatus Hydrogenedentota bacterium | reverse complement strand
GTTCTCTATGCTCGACAGAACATTGATTGAATTACTGTAATGAAACGTGGAATCAACGTGCTTTGGTACGGAATCGTCGCGCTACTCGCGGTGGAGTTGGCGTGGCTGGCCTTGCCCGTGCCGGAGCGTTGGGTCGAACTGTATTACACGACCGGATTATTCGCGCTTGTCATCACGCCCCTTGTCGCGGTCCAACAACTAATTCCCATTTCAATGTCGGCGCTAGTAACGTTAGTCTTGATTCTTTGTGGACTCGTATCCGCGTTGGTAGGCATTCGCCGTGCGCGAAAACGCGAAGTCCCGTGGCGAACAATTGCGTGGGCCGGATTCAAGTGGGTGACCGCTGCGATAGTGCTAATTCATGGTTGGTTTTTGCTGACGTTTGGAGTCGGATATCGGCGGGAGCCAATCGAATCACGACTGCAACTGGCTAGCGCGGATCGCGTTACGAGATCTGATCTCGATGCGACGATGGATGACATGTTGGCCGTTATTACGGATGAGCGACAGAATCCTGAAATCCGTGACGAACGCGGCGCACTCCGGAGCATTCGGAATGCGATGGGCGATTTAGTTTTGGAATGGGACGGACACGAGCCGCCCCTGCCGGAGAAAGTAAAGCGGCTTCCCGATGGTTTACTCGTGCTCTTTGGCGCTTACGGAATCAACTCGCCGCTACTAATGGAGCCGCATGTCGATGGTGCGTTGCCTTCGCACGCGGTGGTGAGCACCGGCGCACATGAACTGGCGCATGTCGCGGGGTTTAGCGGCGAGGCCGATGCGACGTTAGCCGGCTTGCTGGCTGGATTGCGCGCGGATCATGGGTATGCCCGATATGCTTCGGCATTGGCGGCATACGCAAATCTATGTGCCGAGTTGAATCCGGATGAACAACGGGCGCGTTTTGAGGCGTTGCCGGCAGAGGCGTTGAATGACCTACGCGCTGAGTCGGAAGTTTACCAGCGATATACGCGAGATGTGACACAGAGTGTCTTCCAACCAATGTATCATTCGTATCTCGTTACACAGGGCGTCGATGAGGGAATTGAAGACTACTCACGGGGTTCACGTCTGTTCGTGAATGTATGGCAAAAAGGTCTTGGCAAAACGCCCAACGAATCTCAGGATTGACATCAATCCGCAACGAAATCGAATCCACTAGTACTGGCTTGGAGAGGAGATTCATTGAATGGGAATGATGGCGGATATCATGACGGAGCCGCTCTGGCTGCAGGCATGGGTCGGCTGGATGATGCTGATCAATACGGCCAGCATATTTTTCCTGAGCTACCGGGAACCGCGTGTTGTCCTCGGCATTTGGATAGGCAATATCATCACGATGACGGCGATGTACGAGTACTTCGGCTATACCCGTATTCTCGGCCTCTCGCACGTGATTTGGTGGACACCGCTGGTCATTTTTTTGGTACTGCGACTGCCGCAGATCGAGCGTGGCAAACGTGTGCGGACGTGGATTTTGGTCTTGATCGCTACGAATGTTGTGTCGTTGGTTGTCGACTATATCGACGTTGCGAGGTATCTACTCGGTGAACGAGACCCAATGATCTAGAATTGCGGTTAATTCTCACGATTCGAGAACAGCCACAACACTCTATATAGCAATAACTTAAGGCTTATTATAGATGGACAGATCACATCGTGCTTCAATTTGCCTCATTTGCGTGTCCTAAACCTTTATAATATGGATCGCATCGTACCTCAGGGTTTAGGAGGAGGGCGCGATGCGCCCGGGGTCTAAAGGGAGAACCATTCCTATGATGACGATTCGAGCGGCAACGGTTGCGCTAGCGGTCGGCGGTATTGCGTCGGCCGGGTGGGCCGATGTCACGATTAACAAGAGTATTGACGTTGATGACGGGAAGACCAGTAGCAGTGGGTACTCCACCGTGAACGGTAGCATCGAAATCGGCGACGATTGTACGATCAAGGGCGGCTGCAATTCGGTCAATGGTCGCATTCGCGTCGGCGATGACTCAGCCGTACGCGACCTGCGCGTCGTGAACGGTTCCATACGTGTTGGTGATGAAGTGGTCATCGACGGGGATGTCACAACTGTCAACGGCCGCGTCGCTATCGAAGAAGGTTCGTCCGTCAACGGCGCAGTCACGACGGTCAACGGCTCGATTGAACTCGACGGCGCTAGTGTTAGTGATGACGTTACTACTGTCAACGGCAATATTGAATTGATGGACGGTGCTGTGGTCAAAGGCGACATTATCATCCGTGACGCGAATAGTTGGAGCAGTAAGAAACGCCGCGTTTCCATTTACCTCACCGGTGACTCGATTGTTGAGGGCGACATCATCAATGAAGATTCTGACGCCAATGTCACGGTTCACCTCGAAGACGGATCTGAAGTGCTCGGCGAGCTCAAACGAGTCAATGTAAAGAATTCGGGCGACGACGACGACTAATTGGTTCGACACGTACAATTGCGATTGATAGTATGCGCCCATCGCTCAACGGTGGGCGTTTTCTTCTTTTTGGGGACTGATGATGCGGGATCCAATTCGATTCGCAGTGGCGATAAACGTCGTATTGGCGTCCAGTATTGCCCAAGCCCAACGCGGTGCAGACGCCAACGAATGGCGGTTCTACGGTGGCGATGCCGGTGGCACGAAGTATTCGTCTATCGACCAAATCCATCCGGACAATGTGAGCGATCTCGAAGTTGCCTGGTCGTGGACCACGGTTGATGCGCCTCTCCAGGAGCGCCTGGCGGACGATGACCCCGCTGCGGGAAGTGCGAGCTATTTTCAATGTACGCCGCTTAAGATCGGCTCACGACTTTACGTTGTGACGTGTCTCAATCAAGTTGCGGCGATTGATGCCGCATCAGGAAAGACCATTTGGGTATTCGATCCGAAGACGTACGATCGCGGACGTCCGCCACAATTCGGCTACGTCAGCCGGAGCATCGCTTATTGGGAAGATGATGGCGACGCTCGAATCTTCATGGCGACGGGTCACGCCGAACTCATCGCGATTGACGCGGAGACGGGCGAATCGATTGCATCGTTCGGCGATGGCGGACGCGCGGATTTCATGAAAGGCGTCCCTCGGGCGCGATTGCGCACGTATGGAAACTCGTCCGGACCGACCGTCTGCCGCGACACGGTCGTCGTGGGGTCCAACATTTCGGATGGACCGACGACCAAAGAGGCCGCGCCGGGACGTGTGATGGGGTTCGATGCGCGAACCGGTAAACGCAAATGGATTTTTAACCTCATCCCTCAAGCTGATGAAGTCGGCGTGGATACCTGGGAGGACGAATCGTGGACGTATTCCGGCGGCGCGAATGTGTGGTCGCTCATTACAGCGGATGATAACCTCGGGTATGTCTATCTCCCCACCACGACGCCGACGAACGATTTTTATGGTGGTCATCGCCTGGGCGACAACTTGTTCGCGGAATCAGTCGTCTGCTTAAACGCGGAAAGCGGTGAACGCGTCTGGCATTTTCAAACGGTGCATCACGGCCTCTGGGATTACGACAATCCGGCACCGCCGAATCTTGTTGATATCGCAGTCGATGGAAAATCGATCAGCGCGGTTGCGCAAGTCACTAAACAAGGATTCGTATTTGTATTCGACCGCGCCACCGGTGAACCCGTATGGCCGATTGAGGAGCGTCCCGTCCCGCAATCGAACGTCCCCGGTGAAGTAACTGCGCCGACGCAACCGTTCCCGACGAAACCGGCTCCATTTGAGCGACAAGGATTTACCAAAGACGATGTCATCGATTTCACGCCGGAACTTCACGCGGAAGCGCTCGAAATTCTTGAGCAGTATCATACCGGCCCGATCTTCACTCCACCCGAGATCGATAAGCCGGTTCTTAGCTTGCCCGGATTTGGCGGCGGCGCGAATTGGCCGGGTGCTGGATTTGACCCGGAAACCAACATCCTTTATGTGCCATCAATGACGCAGCCGATGCCGCTGCAACTCGGTGCGCCGGACCCTGCGCGATCGAATTTTCGGTATACCCGCGTGCGTAATCAGATCGAGGGTCCAAGAGGGTTGCCGTTGGTGAAGCCGCCCTACGGACGCGTCACCGCCATTGACCTGAACACGGGCGAACACGTTTGGATGGCGGTTAACGGGGGCGACGGACCTCGTGATCACCCCGCCATCGCGCACCTCGACCTTCCCCCACTCGGCTCCAAGTGCCGCGCAGGCGTATTGGTCACCAAGTCGTTGCTATGGGTCACCGAAGGCGCGGGTCGGTCCGGTTCCGCAACCGGCGGCGGCACCCACCTCCGTGCCCTCGACAAGGCGACAGGCGAAGAACTCTGCAAATACGAATTGCCCAGCCAACCCACTGGCGTTCCTATGACCTATCTTGCCGAGGGCAAACAGTACGTGGTCGTCGCAGTAGGCAGTAAGCCCGCTCAGTTAATGGCGTTTAGCGCGGCGGAATAGTCTGCGCCTCGCGATGTCACTCTTCGGCTACTAACCGATCAACCAATTTCGTGATGTCGTCGAACAGCTCAGGCACGTATCCCTCGTGAAAGTCGCGAACGACACCAGACTTATCCAGCACGATAATGGCCGGGTATGCCTCCACACCGAATAGCCAAGGAATATCTATCCCGCCAAGATCGTGTGTTGCGCGAATATTGGGATACGTCAAACCCATTTCCTTGATGATGGTTAGCGCATCGGACTCTTCACGATCTACGTTCATTCCCAGGATTTGAACGTCTTCGCCCGCATACTTCTCCGCAAGCCGCCGCACTTCAGGCATGGCCCGAATACACCAAATACAGTCCCGATACCAAAAATCCAGAATCGTGACTTTGCCTAGTAGGTCTTTGTTCGACCACGACTTCCCGTCGTATGCGGTCGCTTCCCAGACGGGACCGGGCTTGCCGATGAAAGTCGACAATTCAGAATTTGCTTCATCATCGAACAGTTCCTCCGTACCCAGTGCATGCACAAATTCTTGCAGCACATCCGAAACACCATGAGCAGATCCGTCCAACTTTAGCTCATTAATCTTGTCCCACGCCTCATTCTTGATCTCCTTGACCTTGTCCCGTGCCTCGTTCACTTCGGCAAGCGCTGACGCCCTCTCAGACTGAGTCTGCGCCCGAAACGCGGCATCAATGGCATTCTTACCGTGGAGGTAGGCCTCGATTCCGCTGCGCAGACGTACCAAAAGACTTTCTTCCAATTTGCCTACTTTACGCTGCGTCGCAATTCGATAGCCCTCACCGGGCAGGGAACGCCGTCGCACAATCGATTCCTCTACGCTAATGGGCATGCCGTACTCGCCGATTTCAAATCGCGTCGACCGTTCGGTCGGGAAGATCAGATCCACATCCGACGAGACGCGATCCTGTATCGCCGCCGAGGAGGCAGCCTCGGCATCAGGAGAAACTTCGGTGAACTCGTGTTTCGTGTTGTCCGCTTGTTCGTGAAAAGTCCAGCCAGAATTCCGTTGTTCTTCGCTTGCGGGGAAGACGGGTAGGTAGGCGAGCGGATCAATATTATCCAGGACCGTGCGCTGGTCGGCACGATGGCCATCCGGAAATATATCGACTAACATCCCATACGATCCAGCCGCAGTGTTGTCAATCATGCTCCCGTTCTCCGTGAAGGAGTATATGTAGTAGATCGCCAGACGCCAGCTGCCGTCTTCGTTTTCGTCAACCACGCACACCCAAAAGTAGCCTACCGTACCACCCGTACCTTTCTCTCCAGTGAATTCGGACTTAGTGCTATACGAAAACACCTGTCCAGGTTCGAGGTCATACCTCAGGGAATCGATTCCGCTGCTTTGAGAACCAGCCGCGCCAATTACTAGCGTTACGATAAAGACTATCAGAGAGCAGAAACGCGATAGGCTCGACATGCCAAGTACCTCCAGATTGGATATCGTGAGGAAGAATTTAGTCTACCACGGCCTACACCATCCTTGTCGTTCTGCTAACACCTAGGTATACGCACGGCACGGCACGGACGGTGTAGAAGCGGCCACGGTTCTTCTCGCACTATGCGTCGTCCTCGGAAGGCTGTTGCGATTCCCATTTGAGGAACGCATCCAGGTCTTTCTGGATTTGGCGGACGACGTATAAGACTACAGCGGTATCATCGACGAGGCCACCGAGGATAAAGTCGGGGATCATATCCAACGGCGCGACGAAATAGCCGAGCGCGGCGAGTCCCCAGATAACCGACCGCCACGGCAGATCAAGGTACGCGCGGCTGAAATGCGCGCGCAACATTCGCACTAACGCCCCGATGTATCGCCATGCGCTCTGTATCGAGTTTCGCGATCGTTCTGCCTTGCGACGCGCCGATTCGAGCAGCGAATCGACGCGTGCCGGTTCCTTTGCAATACGTTCAGCGCGGCGCACCGCGCGATTCGTAATGAACGCGATGGTTTTCGATTCGGGTTCCGGACCTTCAGGGATAGGTGGTGGATCGTCGTCGGTCACAATGGTGTTCGCTCCAATCGCATTCTATCGCAAAGCGGCTTTTGGAAATGACCGTCGACGCAATGAGAATCGACTTCGGCGCGGTCCGGATTTGGCTAACCCGCGTACTCCTTCAACTTGTTCCGCAATGTGCGGACGCTGATGCCCATCATTTTGGCGGCGTGGGTTCGATTTTGGCCGCAGTGCTCGAGGGTGCGGAGAATAAGCTCCTTTTCCATGTTCGACACGGTCGTCCCTACCGGTACTGCGACGCCGCCACTCATTGAGGCGGAGGTTCGTTTTCCGTCCAAGTTGAAATCGGCGCCGTCGAGGAAGCCCGACATGTGCAATACGACGGCGCGTTCAACGGCGTTTTGTAGTTCGCGCACGTTTCCCGGCCAATCGTATTGATGGAATGCTTCGCGAGCGTCGTGCGTGTACCCGTCGATTTCCCGCGCGTTTTCCTGGGCGAAGCGTTCCAGGAAATAGTCCATCAACGCCGGGATGTCTTCTCGACGTTCGCGTAACGACGGTAACCGCAACGGAATGACGTTTAGACGAAAGAATAGGTCTTCCCGAAATTGGCCGTTCTCGACTGATTCTTCAAGATTTCGGTTGGAGGTACAGATAATTCGTGTATCCACTTGTATCGATTGGGTGCCGCCAACGCGTTCGAATTCGCGTTCCTGCAACGCGCGCAAAAGTTTCGGCTGCAGCTCCGGACTGATCTCGCTGATCTCGTCGAGCAGTAAAGTCCCCCCGTCCGCCAATTCGAAGCGGCCGATTTTGCGATCGTGCGCGCCGGTAAACGATCCTTTTTCGTGCCCGAACAATTCGCTTTCGAGAAGTCCCGCCGAGAGCGCCGCACAATTCACCTTGATGAACGGGCGATCGCGCCGGTTTCCGGCATGGTGCACGGCACGCGCTACTAATTCCTTGCCGGTACCGCTCTCGCCGCGTATCAGGATGGTCGAACGGCTATCGGCGACGCGGCGGACTTGGTCGTACAAGTCTTGCATGACGGCGCTATCGCCGATCATCGATTCAAAGTCATAGGTCTCGTTGACGACGTCACGCAAGTAGCGGTTTTCGCGCTCGAGCCGCTTGCGCTCCAACGCACGCTCGACCGTCATTTCTAATTCTTCAGGCGAGAACGGCTTCAATATGTAGTCCGTCGCACCGTTCTTCAATGCATCTACCGCGCTTTCCACCGTGCCGTATGCAGTCATGATGATTACATGGGTATCTGGGTTGGCTTCCCGAACCGCGTTCAACACGGCGATACCATCATCCGGTTTCATTTTTAAGTCCGTAACGACGACGTCATACGTCTCCCGCTTCACGGCCGCGATACCTTCGCTCCCCGATGCCACCGAATCGACTCGGTACTCGGCACGTACTAGCGCTTCCTCGACGTATTCACGCATTAGCGCTTCATCGTCGACTACCAAAATTTGTTCTTTCGCCATTACAAACCTTCCGCGTTGGTCAGCTGAATTGTGAAGGTGGCCCCCCGGCCTACCTCACTTTCCACCGATAGTTTCCCGCCATGGGCTTCGACAATTTTCGCCGCGACCGCCAAACCTAGGCCGGTACCTTTCTCCTTCATCGTAAAAAACGGCGAAAACACTTTCCGCATTGTTTCGCCGTCCATGCCACATCCAGTATCCGCCACGCGCACCGATGCCGATTGATTGTCCGACGTCAATGACAAGTTGACCGTACCGGTTCCATCGATACTTTGTAGGGCGTTAATCAAAATATTTAACAACACTTGACGTATGAGATCGGGGTCGGCCATCGCGATCACATCTTGTTTCGTGTCATGAGCGACCGTGATCCGTTCCGCGTCCCATTCCAAATATCCTAGAGCCGATTCAACAACTTCGGACAAGGACGTTGCACGCGCTCGGAGTTGAACAGGCCGGGTAAACTCGAGCAGTTCGTTTACCACACGTTCTAGGTGTTGCGATCCTCGAAGTATTTTTTCCACCAAACGTTTTCGTGGATCCTCGTCGTCGATATCGCGCGCGAGTAGTGACGCAAAACCGCGCATGCCCCCTAGCGGATTTCGAATTTCGTGTGCGACGGTAGCGGCCATTTCGCCAATCGCGGCGAGTCGTTCTTGTTGCTGCATGCGATTGCGCAATGCTTCGATTTCGGTCACGTCCTGGAATACTTTCACCGTACCCAGACGCGCCCGATCACGATCAAGAATGGGCGAGTCTTGCTCCATCACCGTGACGCTGCGGCCATTGCGGCCCGGCAACTCTTGCAACGCCGCATCGGGCGGCGCATCAAATTCGCGCTGAAACACCTCTCGAAACGGCTGATTCAATACTTCGTGTGCATCCACGCCCAGAACATCACCCGCCGCCCGGTTGAACGCCGTCACCATTCCATCCGTATCAATGGCGATCACCCCGTCCGACATACTTTCCAGAATGTCGTTGAGATAATCGCGGGTGAAGGCCAGTTCACGATTTCGTTCCGCCAACTCACGATCCATCGTCTCTAAACGGACTTCCAATCGCTGGTACGCTTCCTCCATCGCTTGAGTCGTTTCCGTAAACGACTCAAACGCTTCAGTCAGCGCGCGTACGTCAGCGTCTCGCGATTCCCCCGACGAAACGTTCCCCTCTGGCATCATGGTGATCGTAACCCTTCTGCGGCTTGGCCTCTAATGGGCCACGTCCACGTTACCCCTTGCGGTCCAACCATTGAACGCCATCAGACTTCTCGGTCCGATATCCGTCCAATACGCTTCGCCCCCGTTGAAGTGTCCCCAATTCGTCCTGGATCAGGTGTGCCGCGTCCGTCGCGCGCTCAGCGGCTTGCGCCTGTAACCGGTTCAATTCATGAGCCAACGCCGTAGCGGTCGCGGCTAACGGTTTGA
>JAJDAB010000009.1 GCA_029262095.1 Candidatus Hydrogenedentota bacterium | reverse complement strand
CGACGCCATCAGGGCTGGGGCCACTGGAATACGCCGTCATGTCCGGTTCAATCGAAACGGCTACGGCGCTTATTGAGCACGGGGCGTCAATGTCAGATGCGTTTTTTACCGCAGATGGGTTGCTACTCTATATGGGTGCGTTCCAGGGATCGGCAATGGCGGACTTTCTGCTAGAAAATGGATTCAAAATCGACGGTCAAGATGTTGGTGGCGATACGGCGTTGCACTACGCGGCCCGTAGCGGTCGAGTTGACACAGCGCGCACGCTGATAGAGCGCGCGGCGAACGTCAACGCCCAAGACAATTTTGCTGACACACCCGTCCATCGCTCGGTCGAGTCAGGCAGTAGCGAGATGCTTCAGTTACTTATCGATCACGGCGCGGATTGTTCAATTGCGAATCATGCGGGCAGCACGCCGTTGGACCTGGCGATTCGATTGTTCGATCCAGGCATCGAGGCGAACGACCAAAGTCTGGAAGACATCGATGCCCAAGCTATATTGGATACTCTACGGCAACATTCGATTCCGTCAATAACCGTCGACGCAGCTACACCGTAAATAGAGTTCAAAGCCGACAGGGTTGGTGCGCCGGACTTGGTTTTTTGGGTCGGTATCCCCACAATGCAGACTGGGCTTGCGTAGACGGTAGGGGAGCGGTGCATGGATTTCGAGACACTCAAAGTTGGCGTCGATGGCACGATTGGAAAACTAACGTTAAACCGGCCGGACCGGTTGAATGCAATGAATCCGACGATGTTGCGTGAATTGGCGGCGGCGGCGGCTTGGTTTGATGAGCAGACCGAAGTGCGCGTTGTGATTGTTCGCGGTACGGGCCGTGCTTTTTGTGCGGGCGCTGATCTTGCGGAATCGTCTTTCGCGCGGGACAAGCCGGGAGATGAGAGCTGGCTTGAACGCCGGTCGTTTAGTTATCTCGGATCGCGAATGGCGGACGCCATCGAGAATATGCGCGCCGTCACGGTCGTCCGTGTGCAGGGCTATGCCGTCGGTGGCGCGGTTGTGTTGGTCTCCGCATGCGACATTCGATTTGCGGCGGACGAAGCGATCTTCAAAATTCCGGAAGTCGACCTCGGTATTCCGCTGACGTGGAACGGTATTCCACGTTTGGTGCGCGACATCGGTCCTGCGATGACCAAGGAATTGGTCATGACGTGCCGCAACTTCGATGCTAACGAGGCCAAAGCCATAGGCTTTATCAATCATGTAGTTTCCACGAGTGACCTGAACTCGCGCGTAGAAGAATTTGCTAACGACCTCGCGTTACGCCCCGCTGTCCCGGTCGCCGTGACCAAAGCGCAAGTCAATGGCGTTTCGCGCGCGATGGGAATTGGGGCGACGGGCGTTACGGATGGCGATCTTCTCATGGGGGCGGCCACGGATCCCGATTCAAAGGCGGCCGCGATGGACTATATCAAGCGCCATCAGGCGAAAGATTCGTAGCGTGTGCTCAAGTGGATGGCACGTTTCTACACTCGAAACTCGGTGAATCCTGGTCGCATTGGTTCGCGTCTAAAGGATGACCGCAGGCCGGTCAGGAAACTTCATGGAATCTGAACCCAAAGCGCCCAACACGTATCGCGTCCAGCGAGGAATACGGTACGGAAAAGCCGGACTTATACCCCTAAAACTTGACTTGTACTTGCCCGACGGCGATTCGGTGGAGCCGCGTCCAACGGTTCTTCTGATTCATGGTGGTGCATGGCTTTTCGGCACCCGGTACCAACTCCATTGGTATGGACGCCGCCTTGCACGCGCGGGGTTTATTGCCGCCTCAATCAATTACCGCATGCTCCCGGCCTATCCGTTTCCGTACTGCATTCATGACTGTAAAGGGGCCGTGCGCTGGCTTCGATCACACGCAGCTGAGTACGGCATCGATCCCAATCGTATTGCTGCGTTCGGTAATTCCGCGGGCGGGCATCTCGCAGGACTCCTCGCGACGACACGTCCGCGTGACGGACTAGAAGGGCCGCTCAATCCTGGAGCGTCCAGCGAAGTCCAGGCCGCGATTAGTATGTACGGTGCAGTCGACTTGACCGAGTACCGGCGCTGGCGCGAACGAGGTCTAACCCGTCGGGCGGCCTCGCGATTCGTCGCCTATTTCGTTAGCCTTGGCCGGGGACGTCGCCCAGGATCGAATGCCTGGGAAGCCGCATCGCCCATTACGTATACCCACGCGGGCGCAGCACCCATGTTGTTCATCCATGGAACCCGCGATTTCTTGGTGGATGTTGAACAATCCGAGAAATTTACGAAGCGATTACTTGAGGTGGGCGCGGTCGCTGAGCTTGTGACGCTTCACGATCGTGGGCACGGTTTCGACTTTTTCGACCCGTGGAAACGGCGCGAGGTTTGGAATGACATGTTGGACTTTCTCGACCGTCGGCTACGCGGGGTGCGCGATCATGATTCCAACCTCGACGTTCAGGTACGCACGGTGAATGAGGGATAGTCGTCTGCGTCCGCTTCGAGCCAATCGGCGTTCACGTTTGTGACATGGGCCAATGCGGGACCGTGATCGCACCACGCCAACATTGATGCTAACGCTGCACCGTCGCCGGTAAATTCCGCTTCCACCGATCCGTCCGAGCAGTTTCGGACCCAACCGGTGATCCCTTGTCGAATAGCTTCGGCGTGTGTTGCGTATCGAAAACCGACGCCTTGCACTCGGCCTTGAATGCGGACGTAGACCCGCACCAGACTTAGGTAGTCACCAGCGCGAAGATTTCCTGCAGGCGCGCACGATACTCGTCATTCGCCAATGCGATCGCTGCGCCGCAAGCCGAAATGGCAATGATCGGTTGGTGATTGGAGACGCTTGGACTTACAGTTGTCAGCAATGATCGGTCGCCGGATTGAGCGATTACCGCTAACACTGCGGCCTCGCCAAGTTGGTTGCTCAATTGTACGGCTGCATTGCGCGACTCGAACTGGTTGGATTGCCCCAGCAGCTCTTGGAATGCACCCATATACGTGCGATCGCCAGCGCCAATCAATGCTGCTACCGCTTCTGCACGACGCAACAGCACTTCCGGGCTCGGGTCGTATCGTGATCGTAAGTCCTGCCTAAGCACCTGGAGGGCCTTCACGTCTTGCTGCTTAGCGAGAATGACCGCGGCCTCATGGCGCAGCGGGACCGCCTGCGATTCCAAATACTCGTTGCGGATCACGTTTGTGCCCGTCTCATCGCCGAGCGCGTGCAAGACCTTGGCCACACGGAATCGCGACAAGCCTTCTTGCCGATTCAAACTAGCTTTGAGCCCTTCAACAAGATCGTCGCCGCCCATTTCAATGAGCGCGAGCATGGCCGCATTGGCGCGAATAGGACTACGGTCGGTAACCATGCTCAGAATGGTTGGCAGCGCATCCGTATCACGAATCTTTCCGAGTGCCCAAGCTGCCGGCGCGGAAATTTCAGGCGATCGGTCTCGTACCATCCGATTCAGTTGTAATTCCGCGTCCTGCTGCTTCGTAAGGCCCGACAAGATTGCTGCTGTTGCGCGCACGGAACGGTCGCGGTTGTTCAACCCCTCGAGCGCCACTTCCTCCGCAGGCTTCGGATCGCCGGCTTGGTAAAGCGACATGGCCGCGGTCATGCGTGTCTTGATGTCATTGGAGTCGAGTAGTTGCTGCAAGTAACTCTGTGCGACTGCTTTTTCGTCTTCTTCGCCAGCGACCATCAGGAGCGTCGCGGCTTCCATCCGGACGGCCTGATTGTTCTGTGCAGTGCGAAACAGCTCTCGAACCTTGTCGATGGCTTCTTGAAGTGCGTTATTTTCGTCTTCTGATAGCGCACGATTGCCCAGGACATCACGTGAACTCACCTGGACAATTCCGCCTTGAATGGTGATTCGACTCACCTGATCGTAGCGGTAGTATGCTTCGACGCCTTGCTCGTTTAAGGTCTCAAAGTGCCCATCGCGCAATGCCGTGACGCGCAGATTGGCGACTTCCGCGGAAGCTTCCTTTAATACCAGGGTAACCCGGGTCTCGGTTCCCGCGATTTGTTGAAGCGTCGCTCCGCCACCTCCGGAAACGGCAACTTGACCAGCGGTCGGAAAGACGGCGACAAGCCCAGCCATCAGCAGTCCAAGTAGGTATCGCATGTAGAATCCTTTTTTCAGTCATGCCGCACACGCGGCCCAGCAGCGTGTGTCAAGCGCCTTTCGTCCGTAAGGGCGCCCATTAATAATAGCAGGGATGTGCCCGATCAGTCCCGCGCGCTAATTGGGCCGTTCCAGCCATCTTTCGGCCAAACCGCGGAGGGCATAATAAGCATTCCGCGTGAAGTCCTCCACCGCTCTCGGGCGGGTTTCCACCGTGACCCGACCTCGCCGGATCGCCTCAATGACGCCGGGTACTGAACGATCGGCGTCTAACCAGGTGAACGTATTGTGTGGATGGGGCATTTCGTGTGTATCCGAATTACCCACCATTGGAAGCCCGGCACGGCGGGCACCCAATTGCGCGAGCCGATTCAGGTTGAGACCGCGAATATAGAGGGAACTGTATTCGACGGAATCGAAGACATCGCGATTCCTCAAAAACTGAGAACCCAGACTTGATGGAAGGGGGTAGTATGGGTGCGGCGCGATGAACGCCGCTTCTCGCTTGCCGATCCTGCGTAAATCGTCAAACGTATTGGCAGTCGCATGCTCGGGATCCGGGTTCAGTATCACGACATGCTTGTCCTCGATGTTCCGTTCAATGCCCGGAATCAGGAGAATGCCGCGTTCGGCTGCATACGCCTCGAGTCTTGGTCCATGAAGCACGCGCTGGTGCAACGTGATCGCTTGTACGTCGTAATCGTACGCGGCCGCGGCATCGATCAATTCTTCCGCCGAATATCGAAGATCATCGCACGGGTCGTCCGCACAATGGGCGTGTAGGTCGGCTTTGAGCTTGGGCATAATGCGTGTCTGAGTATCGATGGGCGAACGAATGGTTACGACGCGTTTTGGGCTTGTTCCAAGTCAAGTACAAACTGTCGTGTTAGCTCGGCCACTTCAGCCACCGCTGGAAACTTGCCGGGATAGCGCACGAATTCCATGTGCCCGTCGCTGTACAGCACCTCCGAACCCAGTTCGCCCGACGTGTTGTCGGCGAGGTTGCTGGATAAGAAATCCCACGCGATCGGAAATAGGCCGTGCGCCTGGTTTGCGTCGAGGTGACTCCCGAACAGCGCGGGCAAGGGGAACACGTTGCCCTCCGGATCGCGCGCAAGCAACGTGTCGCCGTCATATTCCGGCGTGTAAAGCGCGTTTGGATTTAACATCGTATTCCAGTAGGCACGAAACTCATCGCCATTGCGCACTACATAAAGCATCTCGGAGACCAGAATCTTCTCTTTCCCGGTATCCATGGTTTGGCGAAACGCCTCGATGCACTCAAATACGTTCGCCGGTTCAGTCCGAATTGGACCCTCATGGACAGCATCAGCTTCACGTGACAGTGCCGCTTGGCGAATCGCTTCCGCCCGCGCGGAATTCTTCACCTTGCCGAGTACGCGATGCACCGCGCCCAATTGCAGAAGCACGAGGATAGAAATGATGCCGACAACGATTAGCAGTTCGAGAATGCTGAAGCCATCGCGCCCGCAAACGTTCTTAGCTGCACGTGATCTCTTGCGCGTGGGGGCCACCCTATGAAGCTGATGGCAATCTGTCTGACCGATTAGAACCCTGTCATCCATATCGCGGCTCCTGCATTGATGTTACACAATGAGATCGTCTGGTTCTATCAGATCGACGCCCTCACTACAAAGGGGGCACTCTTCCGGCGCCCAATTCTCCATGTCGATGTCTGCCAGCGCCTCGAATGGGCAATCGAATGACGCTTTGCCCGCGCTCCGGTCGACCAATACGCCCACACCTACCACAATGGCATCCCGGGCTTGTAAGTGATCGATCGATTTTTGAACCGAGCCGCCGGTCGTAATGATATCTTCCACCACTAAGATGCGTGTGCCGGGATCGAGGCGAATACCGCGCTTGAGCGCCATACCGCCGTCTTCTTTCTCGGTAAACGCTGCGCGGCAGTTCAGGTGCCGCGCGGTCTCATAGGCCAAAATAATACCACCCGTCGCCGGGCCGACAACCATCTCGATATTCTTGTTCCCGAATCGTGCGGCCAAGTCCTTACACATGGCCTCGGTATGGTTCGGGTGGTGCAACACCCGTGCCGCCTGCAGAAACTGGCGCCCATGACGACCGCTCGCGTACTCAAAATGTCCTTCGAGCAATGCGCCGGTCTCGCGAAATAGATTCAATACGTCGTCAGACGTCATTACGAAAGTTCCTCCAGAATAAGACGTGCGGCTTCTGCCGGATCCGCGTGTTTCAACACTGGTCGGCCACATACGATGTAGTCCGCACCCGCCGCAGCCGCATCGCGGGGTGTCATCACGCGCGCTTGATCGTCCGCGCCCGCCCAAGATGGACGCACGCCAGGTGTGACGATAAGCGCATCAGGTCCGAGCGCTTTGCGAATCGCTGCAGCCTCGAGTGGCGACGCCACAATGCCATGCGCGCCGGACTCAAATGCCATTTTTGCAAACCGCACGACGGTATCCGCCGTGGATTCGACGCTGTTCGAGACCTCTTGCCACGCGTCTTTGCTGAAACTCGTCAACACGGTTACGGCCAGTATATTCGTATTCGAACCTTCGACGCCTCTACGTGCCGCTGCGATCATGTCCGCGCCGCCGGAAGCGTGTACGGTTGTCATTAACACGTCGAGATCCGCCGCTGCTGCCGCGCCTTTCTCCACCGTGTTTGGAATGTCGTAGAGTTTCAAGTCCAGAAACACGCCTTTACCTGCGTCGCGAACCATACGCGCGGCATCCGCACCCGCTCGCGTGAACAATTGAAATCCAATTTTGTACACCGGCACCGGGCCGCACCGTTGGACC
>JAJDAB010000008.1 GCA_029262095.1 Candidatus Hydrogenedentota bacterium | reverse complement strand
CGCGATCATCGCGGGAATGACCCCGATGCGCACTTCGCTAAAACTGAATTTCACATCGCTCGCCGTAATCGAAATGTCCGCCGCACCCACACTGCCCAGCCCACCCGCGAAGGCCGCGCCGTTAACCGCGGCAATCACCGGCTTCGGATTGTCCTGAATCTGAGTCAATAACTGCGGATAAGGAACGTCTCGCCCGCCGGTCTCCTGGCCGCGCTTGGCCTTCAAGTCCGCGCCCGCACAAAACGCCGGCGGCGCACCGGTAATGACAATACACCGAACGCTATCGTCTTCATTCGCGACAAGCATGTGTTCATACATTTCCGCGATCAGCGTCGGGGACAGCGCGTTCCGCTTTTTCGGTCGATTGAGTGTAATCCAAGCGCCGCCATCGCGGACCTCATATAATGTTTCTTCCGTTGACGCCATGACTTCCCTTCCTGTCGTTTCTTGGTATCTTACTTACCCTTGGTCATAGATGGTATAGGAGCCGCGCTACTGATGGGAATTCGCCCCACGATTTGCTAAATGCGGTATACCCAACGCGCTACGTCAAGAAACATGTCCGTTTTCTCCGATTCTGAGAACGGCGCCGTGATCCGTTTGAACGCATTCCATAACACGGTATACGAGCAAGACTGTTTTTCCACTGGGAAATTACTCTCGAACATGCAATGACTGGGGCCGAACTGTTCAATGCAGTAGTGATAATAGGGGGAGTAGGCATCCGCGAGTTCTAGCGAGGTAGGCGGGGCTGTCCGCTCATGCCAGCCGAAGCCGTTTCGCGGCATCGCGATCCCGCCAAGTTTGAGAATGGTGTTCGGGCACGCAGCCAACTCCGCGATTCCCTGCTGCCATATGGTCATCACTTCCGATTGAGAATTGGCATACGGTCCGCAACCAAGCGGTCCGCCCATGTGATTAACGATGATTCGTTGATCGGGTAGCGAACGCGCCAGGTCTGCGAGTTCCAAGAGCTGCGTGTGATACAGATACACTTCATAGAGAAGGCCGAATTGGCGCAAACACGCGATCCCTTTTCGAAATGTCGGGTCTAGTAGTTGTCCTGGGGTAGGCTTCGTGTGCGAAGTAGGAACTACGGGGCTCGCGTCCCAACCGACATTATGGCGCGTGCCTCTGAAACGTTTTGGACTTGCCTCACAGTGCGCCTCAAGCACGGGCATGACAGCATCGCCGAGCCGGAGGTCGGCATAACCGATAATAGCGGCCGCGCATTCAACCGTTCCTCCGCCATTCTGCGCATATTCCTCGGCGAGGGCGTCGACGTAGGTGGTTTCGCCCACGGGCTTCATCGATTCCCGACCGTTTTCGCGATATCCAGTCATGCACTCGACGAACACAGAGCTCACAATATTGTGGCCCGACGCGTCAGCCAAGAAGTCGTCGACTAAGTACCGGCCAGTGGGCCGATCCCAAAGGTGATGGTGTGCGTCACAAATCGGAAGATCTGGTTCCAGCGGATCTTCGGAAACTCGGGAAAGCCAATCGTCTAAAAATGAGTTCAATCAGGTCTCAAGGTAGCCATGCCGTCATAGTGCTACGATTCATTCTTCGGATGATCCATTGTTGAAAGATATCATGGACTCGCGGAATGGTATAATCATGCCGATGAGTACGCGAAAAAATCGATCAACAGCAACAACGCGCGTCGTCCGCGCTGGCGAAGATTCGGCGCGAGACGATGAATGGTTAAACAGTTCTGCCGAAGAACGGCTCGCCGGTGTGTGGGAGCTGACGAAGCAGTGTCACGCGTGGGCCGAGGGAGCCTCAAGTGAACCCCGACTTCAAAGATCTGTTAGCCGCATTCAGCGGCCACTCGGTTGAGTATCTGGTCGTTGGCGCCCACGCCCTTGCAGTGCATGGGCATGTGCGTGCAACGAAAGACCTGGATATATGGGTAAGGCCGAAACGGGAAAACGCGAAGAATACGCTCGCTGCTCTGGTTGAGTACGGGGCTCCGTTGCACGATCTCTCGATCGATGACCTCTCCAGTGTCGGACTCATGTTTCAAATCGGCCTACCGCCCGTTCGAATCGATATCATGACAACCATTGATGGAGTTGAGTTTGAACCGGCTTGGATGAATCGCGTCATGGTGAACGTCGATGAAGTAGCCGTCCCCGTCCTTTCACGCAGCGACATAATCCTGAATAAGCGCGCCGCAGGACGACTTCAGGATCTAGCTGATGTGGAGCGGCTTGAACAGATGTCGCAGGAAGACTAGCATCTTTCCTCGCGCAGTGGACTTGTCCTGCCGTGATCGGGCCACCACCCAGATTTTGGGCCGATCCAATAGACCTAAATTCGATGGCCAATATTCATCGTGTAGAAATACAATACGCAATCAAGGAGGCAGTTGATTTTCATGAGCACCAGTTTTTCTCCCCCCGAACGAACGTTGATGGGGCCGGGACCGTCGGATGTGCATCCGCGCGTGTTGGCGGCGCTGGCGCGTCCCATTATCGGCCACTTGGACCCAGAATTCATCCGCCTGATGGACGAGGTGAAGGCTCTTCTTCAATACGCGTTTCAGACGAAGAATGACGTTACCCTACCAATCTCCGCGCCTGGTTCTGCGGGCATGGAATGTTGTTTCGTGAATTTGGTTGAGCCCGGCGATACGGTCGTGGTCTGTCAGAACGGCGTGTTCGGTGGCCGGATGAAAGAGAATGTCGAACGCGGCGGCGGAATCGCTGCGATGGTTGAAGACGAATGGGGCAAGCCCGTCGATCCCGCAAAACTCGAAGCGGCGCTCAAAGACACGCCTGAGGCCAAAGTCGTTGCGTTCGTTCACGCGGAGACATCAACCGGCGCCGAGTCGGACGCGAAGACCCTGACGGAGATCGCGCACGCGCACAATTGTTTGGTTATTGTGGACGCGGTGACATCGCTTGGCGGCATACCTTTGCTCGTCGATGAATGGAATCTCGATGCCGTTTATTCGGGCACGCAGAAATGTTTGAGCTGCGTACCAGGGCTGTCACCCGTTACCTTCAGTGCAAATGCCGTCGAAAGAATCCAGGGACGAACAACAAAGTGCCAGAGTTGGTTTCTTGATCTTAACCTCGTCCTTTCCTATTGGGGCGGCGCAGGCAAGCGCGCCTATCACCATACCGCGCCCATTAATCCGCTGTATGGCTTACACGAAGCACTCACGCTGTTGAAAGAAGAAGGCATCGAAAACGCATGGGCGCGGCACCGTAAGAACCACGAAGCGCTGCGCGATGGCTTCGAGGCGATGGGCCTGAGCCTTATCGTGGACGCCGAGGCTCGACTGCCGGAGCTCAATGCGGTTTCTGTCCCGGAAGGTGTCGACGAGGCGGCGGTTCGGTCAC
>JAJDAB010000007.1 GCA_029262095.1 Candidatus Hydrogenedentota bacterium | reverse complement strand
AATAATGGCGGACGGCTACAGTCACCGGCGAGGTACCACCTATGGCAAGCGATCCGTTTGAGTTATTGGAGGAGAAAACCAGCCAAACTTCTGCGACGTCTTATCCCTCCGTTGATACCGCATCGCGTGCAAGCTAAGGCGGGAATCATGAACGTGCGCGTACGACCATCGGTCCTCTTTCTTCGTTTTGAGTACGCACTGCTGATCGTGTGCAGCACCTTGTCATGTGTGGCCGTTTCGCAGAATGAGGACTTATTTCCAAAAGTGCCCGGCTATCAAGGCATCTGGTTCGAGCTGGGTCAAAAAGGTGAATACGGGGACAAGTACTCGGGCGGCTTAGGAACGTACACTGCCAAGCACCGGCCCATCGCGATATATGCACCCGACGCAGAAAAGACGTTCTTCGTCTACGGAGCTTCGAAAGACGGGAAGCGACACTTGCTCAACGCGATCGGTTGCTACGATCACACGACGGGCACCGTTGCACGCCCAACCATTGTTCATGACAAGCAAGGTGTCGACGATCCCCACGACAACGCGAGCTTGGCCATCGATGGCCAAGGGCATCTCTGGGTGTTCATCAGTGGGCGCGGGCGATCCCGGCCCGGTTTCAAGTATCGCAGCATCAAGCCCTACGACATCGATGCTTTCGAGTTAATCGCCGAGGAAGAGTTCACGTATCCGCAGCCGGTGTGGCTGCCCGATCATGGGTTTCTGCATTGCTTCACGAAGTACACGAAAGGGCGCGAGCTGTATTGGAATGCGAGCGCCGATGGCCGTACATGGACCGCCGACCAAAAGCTCGCGGGTATGGGCGGGCATTATCAAGCGACCGAAGCGCGGAATGGCGTCGTCTACACCGCATTCAATTACCATCCCGGTGGCGTCGTTGATAAGCGCACGAACCTCTATTTCGTTCAATCGAACGACGTCGGTAAGACATGGCGCACCGCCGACGGTTCCCCAATCGAAACACCAATGACCGATACCGCGTGTGCGGCATTGGTACGGGATTTTAAGTCCGAAGGTTTGCTCGTCTACATGAAGGATATGCAATTCGACGAAGACGGCAATCCGATCATGCTCATCGTGACAAGCCGCCACCATATGCCGGGACCACAGGGCGATCCGCGCACATGGACCATCGTCCACTGGCGCGATGGCGGATGGCGTTTTCACGACGTTACAACATCAACGCACAACTACGACATGGGCCAACTGTACATTGAGAAGAGTCGGTGGCGAATTTTGGGCCCAACGGAACCGGGGCCATTTCGTTGGGGATCGGGTGGCGAAGTCGCGCTGTGGGAAAGCGTCGACGAAGGCAAATCGTGGAAGCAGATTCGCGTCCTCACTACGAACAGTCCGATGAATCACGGATACGTGCGTCGTCCGCTGAACGCCCATCCGGATTTCTACGCGATCTGGGCCGATGGGAATCCAGAGATTCTTTCTCAGTCGCGTCTCTATTTTACTGACGCAACGGCAGAAAAAGTGTATCGTCTGCCCTATAAAATGGAACATGACTCCGCGCAGCCGGAATTGATTACAGACGAGTAAAGGGAGTGCCACTATGAGCTACCGCCAAACATGTCCCGCAGGCTCCGCGTTGACTACCGGCTTAGTTGTGATGGTATTCGTTGCTGAAGCGGCCGTCGCCGAAATGCCGTTCGGCATGCGCGTCAATCACCTTAATCTCGTTTTTTCCGCCTCCAACGCTGATGCGACGGAGGAGTTTTATGGCGAAGTGATTGGCCTCAAACAGATTCCCGATATTCCCCTTCCCGGCAACCGCAGAATGATTCGATTCCTAGGTGGAGATACGGAGCTGAAGTTCATCGTCACCGATGAAGACCTTCCAAAACGCGATGGCGGCACACGGGCCGCTCGCGGGATTCGGCTCGCGGCCATTTTGTTGCCGAACGCCAAACGCGCAACCATCGAAGAACAATTGAAGAAGTACGGCCACGATTTACCGGAATATACGGAAGGCAAGAGTGCCGCTGGGTACGGATATCGCTACGGCATGGTGTATGACCATGACGGCAATCAAATTGAGCTCGTTTTTCTCGACGATTCAGCGCCGAAAGAAAAATTTCAGCAAGTGCAGATTGGGTTGTCCGTTGCAGACTCCGACACCATGAGAGCGTTCATGTCCGATGTGATCGGCCTGCAAGAAGTCGATGGTCAAAGTAACGAACGCATTCGCCGATTCGGTGTAGGTGTTTCACAGATCAAGTTTTGGGAAGTTGATGGTGACCTCCCCTCCCACGTCGGCGGACCGTCCGATCTCATCGGGATGAGTCTCCTCCAGTTTCTTGTCCCCGATGTTGACGCTGTTCGCAGCGCAGTGTTGGATCGCGGGGGCAAGATACATACGGAGCCGTTCGCCCTTGGAAAACTCGCCACGATTATGTTCGTCGAGGGACCGGACGGAATTCTGTTTGAGTTTGCGGGGCCGCTCTTGGATCGCCTTCGCAAGTAGCGCGCAGCGGCTAGTTCGTCGTACGAATCGCCATATTGACGGCGTGAAGTAGTTCTTTCGATTGAAACGGCTTCTGAAGAAAAAGCGGGGCGCTGACGCCACCAATTCGTTCGATGACTTCTTCCTCGGAATAACCACTCGCCAATACAATCGGAATGGCGCCCGTAATGCGACGCATTTGCTTGTAGGCCTCTTTACCGCTCAGTCCCGGCATGGTCATATCCAAGACCACCGCACACAATTCTTCGACACGTTCTTCAAAGACGCCCATTGCATCATTACCGTCGCACGCGGTTACGACGGTGTATCCTGCGTTGTGCAAAATCTGTTTCATCACATCCAATACTTGCGGTTCATCATCCACGACGAGCACCGTCCCAGCCACGGCCGACAAGTCGTCGGTTTGCGTTTCTTCACGGAGCGATTTCGCTTCAGCAGCAGAGGCAGGAAACAACACGCGAATTCGGGTGCCACGTCCCACGTGACTCGAAACGTCTATCGCGGCGCGGTGGCTACGTACGATACCGCGAACGGCGGCTAACCCCAGGCCCCGGCCCGCGAATTTTGTGGAATAGAACGGATCAAACATCTTCCGCAATTCAGAATCTTCTATTCCGCAGCCCGAGTCTTCGACTTCGATAAAAACGTATGCACCAGGAGCCGTATCATCGTCCGCGATAAACTCATTCAAATCTTCACGGCTGCATATCGTGACGCCCGTTCGAACCGTCACACTTCCCGCAGCATCGCCGACCGCGTCCGATGCATTGGATGCTAAGTTCATTACGATCTGACGAATTTGGGTTACATCGACCTCAGCGGCTGGAAGCGCATTTCCAAGTTCCATCCCAAGTTCACATTGTTTCGCAACTGAGACCGACAGAAGTTGCGCCATGTCTTCGACGAGTTCAGATAGATCGACGGGGATCACAACAATTTGGCCATGTCCCGAGTAGGCCAACAATTGTCGACACAGTTCGCCGGCGCGCCGCGAGGCTTGCGCAATACCCTGGAGCTGATTGGAAATCGTTGAGTTTTCGTCAGCAGATTCCAACGCAAGTTCGGCATTCCCCAGGACGCCGACCAGCAGGTTGTTGAAATCGTGCGCGATACCTCCAGCCAACATGCCCAAACTATCCAGCTTCTGCGCTTCAAGCACTTTCAATTCTAACTGGCGACGTTCCTCGACTTCGTTCCGAATTTCCGTAATGTCGCGAAACGCCCACACGCGTCCAATCGGTTGATCGTCGCTGTATAGCGGCCGGGATGACCGTTCAAGAATACGACCGTCTTTCAAATATATTTCGTCTTGCCTTGACGTCTTTTTTGGCGATTCGTATAGCTCTTGAATTCGTGCCACAAACGCATCCGGATCAACTAATTGATCGGCGACGTGGTTTATCGCTTCCTCATCGTTTTGATTCGCCAAAATATGCTCAGGCAACTTCCAGATTTCTCGAAATATTTCATTCGAAAATATCATCTTGCCGTCCAAGTCCACGACAAGGATCCCCTCTACGACCGAACTCAAAATGGCTTCCATCGCGCCAGCTTGTTCCGCCAGTTGCTGTTTGGCGCGTTCAGCCCCAGTCACATCAACTAAACGAAGGCCCACACCGCGCACTTCGTCTCGCCAACCGGGAATCGTTGTTCGCTGAAAAGAAAACCGCTTTGCGGTCCCTCTAAGACGCAACACGTCACCCGATTCAAGCGCAGGGATGTCATCTCGTGGATTGGCTAGCCCATCGAATCCCGGCGCGCGTCCCGGCAGATTAACGCGTTCAAATACAGCATCGAGTATAGGGAAGACGGTTGAGTCCACCAGCATGGCGTTCCGACCGAAGAGTGACTCGGCTGCCGCGTTCGCAAAACAAACGCGGCCAGTCCGGTCCGTGATAATGAATGCGTCTGGCTCATGGTACACAACGTGATTGAGCGTGACTGAACTCAAGGCGAACAGTCTGTGCCGATAGATGCCGAAAAAAAACACTAACGTAAGCAACGAGAACGCGCCGACCGTAATATCGAAACCAAAGTCGACGATCTTCGAAAGGTAGAGAAAGTTGGAAATAAACGGAATGAGCGCACCGGCCAAGAGGATTCGCACTTGTGTACTGCGATCTGTTCGTAGCGATTTCCAACTTAGCCAAATTAGAACTGAGATTGATGCAACGATAAGGCAATAGTTGACCATAGCAAAAACGAACCAAAGCGTTGCATGTCCTACCGGTTCACCGACATTCGCTATTAGAAAGGAATCGTGAATGGGGTTTGTAATTAGAATGACCCAAAACACGCCAGCGAATACTATTGGACCAAGTCGCGCGGGCCAACCGGCCCAGCGGATTGGATACCCACATGTTTCAGCGTACGCCAGCGTCAGAATCCACCAGGCGGGTGGTAATCCGATAATTCCCATATACTCGATTACCAACCACATCCAATACCATTGGTCGCCGGCCGAGATGTAGGTTGTAAATAGTTCTCCGGACGCCCATAGCGCTACTGCTAGATAAACAATGAAAAGGCTGGGCCAAAACGCGGACGGGGGACGTCTAAAGTGAACGAGAATTGTGAGGCAAGTCGCCAAAATGGCGGCCGTTAATGTAATGAATTCACCCATTAGCAAATATCAATAGCGGCCGATGGCTCGGCACTTCCCCCATTATTGACCGGCTACCACAACCCCCCGTGGCAATTTGGACACTACATACTACACATTGTAGTCAGGAAACGACTTTTTGTCAATAGTTTACTAACTTGGGATCGTAGCCCTGGCTCAACTATAAGAGACCTATGATCTTACCTTCTAAGTTCTTGACGGTGCCGAAACCGATCATTCGGAGCGTTTCAACTCCCGCTACAAAGCCATCGCCGAAAAGTAACATCGCGGCATTCGCCTTGGCCCTACTCGCTGTCCTTGCAGGAACAGAAACGGTGACCGCCGAACAATACGATGTAGTTCTACGCGGCGGCACAATTTTCGACGGCACTGGTGGTTCGGCACGGTCGGCGGACATTGGCGTGCATGGTGACCGCATCGCGGCAATTGGCGACTTGTCCGCCGATTCGGGGCGCGTCGTCCTCGACATTCAGGGACGTGCGGTAGCTCCGGGGTTCATCAACATGCTGAGCTGGGCGGCAGACTCTTTGCTAAGAGACGGCCGCGGCTTGAGCGACATCATGCAAGGGATCACGCTGGAAGTATTCGGCGAAGGTTGGACCCTTGGGCCCGTGAATGAAGATCGCATGAAATCCGACGCCGCGTACCGCATCGGAGTTGGCGCTCGCGAGGGTGGCTGGACTACGCTGGGCGAGGCGATGACCTACTTGGAGAACAAGGGCATCTCGCTCAACGTTGCATCATTTGTAGGCGCAACGTCAATTCGGGCTCATCAACTCGGATACGAAGATCGTGCGCCAACAGATGTTGAACTGGCAACGATGCAAGCGCTCGTGCGTGAAGCTATGGAAGAAGGTGCGATGGGCGTTGGTTCGTCGCTCATTTATCCGCCCGCTTCGTTCAGCACGACCCATGAATTGATCGCCTTGTCGATGACGGCGGCAGAATTCGACGGCATGTACATTTCGCACATTCGTAACGAAGGCGCACAACTGTTGCAGGCAATCGACGAACTTGTTGCGGTCGCACGACGTGCGGACATCCGCGCCGAGGTCTATCACCTAAAAGCC
>JAJDAB010000006.1 GCA_029262095.1 Candidatus Hydrogenedentota bacterium | reverse complement strand
TGCGTGGCTAGGAAGCCGGTTGTATTGCCGAGGCCTTCAAAACCGAATAGTAAATTGTGTTGGTACATACTGAGTTGACCCTCGGCTGCTCCCGAGACGTTGCGTTCGGCGAACGCTTGGATCGCGGACCAACTTCCGAGGACTGCTAGGGTGCCGGTCGCAGGTGCCGCCATATGTGGCCAGCGAATCTGATTCGCGGAAAGCCGGTCCCAGATGTACGCCCCTAATAAGGGCCATAGCGCCATGAGCAGGTAGTACTTGCTCAATACGGCGAGGCCGTAAAAGGCCCCGGCTGCCAATCCCCAGCTCCAAATACGGGGACTTCGCAGTGCTGTTCGGCCAGCGATTAGCGCGAGCAACAGGAACATCAACGCCGGGACCTCGCCGTAGAGTGTTCGTCCCAGGTACGCCGATCCCCACGCGCCGATTAAGAGCGTCGACGAATACACCGCCGCCCAACCGCCAAACACTGGCGCGCAGAACGCGAATACGACCGCTGCGAGTGCGACGAAATAGATCGCCATCACGAAACGTGCTGATTCGAGATCCGGGCCCGCAAGCAGCATCGCTGCAGCGACGGGCAATATCACAGGCGGCCCCACGCTATCGTAGTCATCGAAGAGTATGAATCCTTCCTCAACAGTTCCCGAAGCATAGAGTCCGTCGACGGCGAGGTTGCGTGCAACATTCAGATGATGCCATTCGTCTGGTTCGACGTGCGGAGTAGCACCGAGGCGAGGGAAGGCGATCGCTGCGGCGACCGCGCATGGAATTATCATAAGGAGCCATTGTGATGGGGGTGATTCGACCGAGTCGGTAGGGCGTTGGATATGAGAACGCGAACGCCAAAGCATGAACGCGGAAATCGCGGACAACGCACCGAAACCTACAATTCGCACGACTAGTTTGACTATAAACGAGGCGTCGCCGTTGGTATTACCGGTGACTGCTAGGGTGAGCACGACGCTGCTCGCAACACACGTGAACGCGGCGCAGATGAATGCGAGTACGAGTAGCGGTTGGCGTAGTTGGTCGGTCACGCCCCGAATTCCCCCGAATTAGGACCATCAATTCCAGGCGAGTATAGCAGTGTGGCTGCGCCCAACAATAAATTCTGCCGAACCCTTGCTATACTACCCACTTATGAACGCGCCCCTCGTCCACGTACTCGTCATCAACTGGAATGGCCTTGATCACCTTCAGGCCTGTTTCGAGACGTTATTGACCTCCACCTATGAGCAGGTGCGGTTCGTTCTCGTTGACAATGGCAGTACGGATTCGTCGGTGGATTTTGTCCGGGAACGATTTGGGGCCGATTCGCGGGTGGAGATTTTGGAAGCCGGGGAAAACTTGGGATGGTCTGGGGGCAACAACCTCGGTATTCGACATGCACTGGACGCAGGCGCAGCGTATATCTTTCTACTGAATAATGACACCGCGATTGCGCCGGATGCGATTTCAAAACTTGTTGCAGCGGCGGAGTCTGACACAACCATTGGCGCGCTTGCGCCGAAGATGCTCCTATTCGATACGCCGGACATAATTAATTCGGTCGGTGTTGAATGTTCGATTATTGGCAACGGCTGGGATCGTGGTTTGGGCCGATTAGACCAGCCAAAGTGGAACAATGCCGGCGAAGTGTTGGGTGTGTGTGGCGGAGCGATGTTTATTCGGCGGGCCGCGATCGAACGTGCCGGTTTATTGCCAGACGATTTCGGCATCTATCTCGACGACCTCGATTTGTCCATGCGCATTTGGAACGCCGGGTTTATGATTCGCTCTTGCCCGGAAGCAAGCGTGCGGCACAAATTCAGCGCGACCATGGGCGAAGGCGCACGCGCTCGAGAAAAGTATTATCTCAACACACGAAATCGATTTCGTCTCGTACTAAGAAATTTCCCCACACGGCATGCGCCGATGATCTTGTCGTCTCTGATTCATGGTGAGGTTAAAGCCATTGGGCGAGCGATATTGGATAACGAAACGTGGCGGATACCCGCGCATGTTCGTGCGTGGTGTTCGGCGATTGCCTATTTGCCATTCGCGATATGGGAGCGTCTTCGCCGCAAAACGCGTGGAATCGGACGATGCCGGTTTTGGGGCATGGTGCGGCGGGATGCACTGTATTTTCGCGGGGCCGAATTCCCAGAGCGTGGGTGGTATGCCGAGCGGGACGTCGCCGGGGCACGATTACGTCCAATTGGAGCACGCGCGATGACAGATGGCTCCGAAACGCCGCTACGGATTACACACGGCAACGCATATCCCGCCTGTGGCGATACGGAAGTGAAGCTCTTCCGGCAAGGCGTGCAACCTCTCACGCTGAAAACGTCTTCGTGCGACGAAATTCTAATCGAACCTGAATCTAGCGTTCTCGAATTTGTTGCGGCAAAAATATTCGACGCAGACGACACGGGTGAACTCGCCGATTTCGGCGGGTGGCTTCGCGTCGAACCCGAATGAGCAAGATCGCTTCTTCACCCAAATGATTTGTCAATGAGTAGTCGTCTATCCACATTTATAAGTATCGCTCCGCATGTCATCGGCGGTATCGCTGTGATCACCGCGGCAGCCTATGCGGGACTTTGGCTCGGAGGAAGAGACGCGCCTACGAATGCCGTCGAGAAACGCTCCTCCCGGAACGATTCAGCATCGGCACCTGTCGATGCATCGCAACAAAGCCCAAAGAATCCACAACATTTCTACGCCTATCTCGGTTGGGATCGATTGCCCATCGCCGATGTGGTGTTGGAGGAAGCACGTTTGGCCGAGGCGGTCGGTGTTGATGCGTGCATTGTCCCCGTGAATTTGCCGTGGCTGGGCCACGGACTCAAGTACGTGGACGCGTTTGAACCTGTTCGTCGTATCATGGATGCAGCGCCTGAAACAGATGTAATCCTAGATTTACGTGTGGCGCCTCCCGCAACATGGTTGGCAGAAAACCCGTCGGCGCGAGTCGCTGATCCAGACAACTCGACGGAATTCGCGTCTCTGGCGCACGAGCGTTGGCGGAGTGATGTCGCGAGTGCGTTGCGGGCCGCGGCGGAATGGTTAACGGTAGAAAATACGCTGCCCCGAGTTCGGGGTGTCGTATTGCGATCAGATTCGATTCATGCGTGGGGGGCGTCGATGATGCTCGATAAAACAGAATCGAATACAAACGCTTTTCGCACGTGGCTGGCATCGCGAACATCTAGCGATGCTCAGCTTCAGGAGTTGGTGGAATCCACAGGCGGTATTGAGACCGTCAGCGTCCCGGACAATTCGGAGACTGTTGCACCATTTGAGCGATCTCTCCATGTCGAGTACGCAAAATTTGCGATTCGCGCCGTCGGCGATGCGCTACAGTTTTTGGCCGCCGAGACCAAGTCCGCATTCGGTAAACAAAGAGCGGTCTACCTTCCGTATGGATATTCGCTAGGCGGCGCAGATGGCCACGGCGCGTTGGCCCGGCTATTGGATGACAAGAATGTAGACGGAATCTTCGCACCGGTATCGAGCACCGGACGCGGAGTCGGCGGCGCGGGCGGCTTTATCGGACCGGTAACGGCGGCGGCCGTACGCGGTAAGGAATGGATCCACCTCGATGACACGCGCACGGGATTGGAGCGGAATGCTGAACGGGCGGCTCCCACCGCATCTGTGAGCGAGCAGGTTTACCACGTTCAACGCAGAAACTTTTCGGCCGCATTGATTCACGGAATCAGTTACGCTCCGGCCGATCCGTCTGGAATGGGGGCGTTGCTGGATTCGGAAATGTGGGGTCGTTTTGGAAGCATGCGGGATGTTATGGGCGATCACGTAAACCATTTCCTTGTAGATGGTTATGGCTCGTCGATTGGGGCAATTAGCCCGTTGGCGGTGGTGGTGGATGAACCGAGTCTCGCCTATCTCTCTGATACGTCCGCGGTCTCTACGTCGTTGATCGAGGGTGTGCGGGATAGTGTATTGCGCGCAGGAGTTCCGGTCCGATTTTGTTTGCTGCATGATGTTCTTCAAGGCCGTGCGGATCCCGCGAAGGCTTACCTGTTTCTAAACGCGTTTGAACTCACTGCACCGGATCGCTTGCGCCTTCGTCGAAAATTGGAACGCGAGAAGGCGACTGCAATTTGGATGTACGCGCCGGGCATTATTGGGCCTGAGTCCGCGCATGAGAACGTGAGCGATATCGTGGGAATGAACGTGCGAAGTTTTCCGTCCGGCGCGACAGCAGGATCGAAGTCGGCATTAGTAAGTCCTTGGATAGAGAAAGACGCTACGTTCGGCGAGAGCATCGCGTTGAATTCGTTGTTTTTCATCGACGATGAAGACGCCAGCACCATCGCGCTTTATCGCGCTTCGGATAAAGTCAGTGCGGCCATTCGTTTTTTCGGCGAGGACGAAGAGCCGGATTGGACTTCCGTCTACATCGCCGAGCCAACATTGCCGCCGGGCCTATTGCGCGAAGTGTTGCAGATCGCGGAAGTACATGTTTTTGTCGAGACGACTGAACGGCCCGTTCAACAAACCATGCACCTCGGGAGGGGCATGATGGCGGTTCACGCGGAGGAGCCAGGCGAGCGGCTTTTCGACCTGGGCATCCAATGCTCGGTCGAGGATGTTCTCAATCCGGCGCGGGGTTGGCCGCCCAGGCGATTTCTCACGGTGCCTATGGCGGGCGGAGAAACCGCCATTTTCCGCTTGAAACCGGAAGCAAAACCGGCCGGTGGGTCTTGAACGCGATCACACGCGCTTGCCTCCGTTGACTGGTTCAAAAAGTACTCCTATACTCGAATTCGATTTGATATTGAATTGAGTGATTGTTGTATCGCTCTCAACTACGGAGGGATTGCCGACAAAATCAAACCCAAACGCTCGCGGGTGAAGGGAAGAACGGTGCAAATCCGTCGCAGTCGCGCTGCTGTAACCGGGGACGAGTTTCCACACGATGCCACTGTCCAGTTGGATGGGAAGGCGTGGGAATTCGAATGATCCGGAAGCCAGAAGACCTGCCCACAGCGTAGCAAGACCATGCAGCAACTTCGCGGGAAGAGTTGCAGCAGGAACACGCCTACCGCTTGTTTACCTGCCTAACTTTTCCTCCTCATTGAGAATCATTTACTGGATCCGGTTTCAGCCGCGAAGCCGCCGCCGGACCCGAGGAGGCTACAAATGAATACACACGTGAAATGCGCCTATGCAGCGCTCTGTCTGATCATAAGCACAGCAGCGATTGCCGATCCGTTGCCATCGTTTTCGGAACAAACCGGTTTCCCAGCGTCAACTGCATTCGGCGTCGTGGCCGACACGCTTGGCGATGGCCGCTTCATCGCGTATGACGGAACGAACATTTGGATTCAAGACGCCGTCAGCGCGAATGCATATACCAACGTCGCGACGGGATACACAGGCGATCCCGCTATCATCGCTGTCAACCCTGACGGGCATACATGCCTAGTAGGCGCAGGTTTCACTGGCGAATTGTGGTTATTCGACGCGAATGCCCCAGCGGATGCGGGAGCGCCGTTGTTGACCTCTGGGAGTGATTTCTTCGGCGAATGGATCAATGCGACCCAGGTCGTTGTCGACCGGGCATTCTTCGTTGGCCCGGGACCATTCGATTTTGAAGCGGAATTAATCCTCATCGATATTTCGACCATGGTGCCCACCGTGCGCACGGTGGTTTCTGCGAAAGGTGGCGCATCCGCGATGTGTGTGCTCGATTCGTTCTTGCAAGTCTTGTACTTGACGGACGGCCTTACCGGTGAGACCCGCACGATCGCGGTTCCAGATATCGTGAATGCATACAATACGTCGACGCCAGTTGCTTGGAGTACTTTGTCGACGTTTGGAACATTTAGCACCGGCGGGCCAGGTGCGTTGACCCCGGAACGAACACTTGTATTTGGTGGATTCGGCGGACTGCAGTTCGTGGATGTGGCGAGCGCCACGTCCGATGGATTAGTCGATCCATCTGGTACGGGTACATTTAACTTTCTTGTCGCGTACAGCGAAGCGGACGGTAGAGTCCTGGGTACCGGCGCTCAATTTTCACCATCGTTCGATACGAAGGGTTTCATAAGCGATAGCATGTTTGATTTCTTGCCCGCCTCGGGAATAGTTGGAATGATACTGCTGTCCGGTGCGCTCGTGGCCGTTGCCCTACGTCGCAAAGTATTGCGTGCGTCATGATTCGCGCGGTCCTATTCGGAATGCTAGTTTCGGCAGCGGCCTTCGTGGCCGCTGCTGAGGACCCGTGGGCGGACTCGGTCGTTGCGTACGTGCCAGTGAATCCGGTATCCGGTTTTGATGATGCGTCGAAAGCCATCGGCGAGCCGATCGGCGGCGGCGGACTTGCCCCTGATAATAGTTCGTTGGTTACGCTAGGCGAACAAGGCGGATCGTTAGTTCTCAAATTCGATACTGCGGTTATCGACGATCCGGCGAATCCCATGGGGTTGGACTGTATAGTTTACGGGAATACATTTTTTGTGGGCGGCGATCCACAACGAAAGTTTCAAGAGCCGGCTATCATCGAAATCAGCCGTGATGCGAATGGCAACGGTTTGGCCGACGACGCTTGGTATTTAATCCCAGGCAGTCGAGCATTTGCACCAACGCCGTTTCCGTCGGTGGGTGAACCGGACGGCGAAGACAACGAATCACCTTTCGTGAATACGTTGCTGGCCGGACGCGTTCGCAACCCCAATTCAACGGATGCGAATCCAGCGAACAACGAGGTCGAGTTCAACTGGGGCTACGCGGAATTGACGCCGACGATGCCCAAGTATCTGGACAACTACCTGCGTCCGGACAATCCGTTCGAGGTGGGCATTACGAGTCGGAGTGGGGGAGGCGATGGGTTTGATATCGCCTGGGCGGTCGATGGCCTAGGCGCGCCAGCGGGCATCACCGAATTCCACTTTATCCGGCTGACAAACTTTGTGGATCGCTTTATGTTTGCATTGGCGCACGCGTCTACAGAGATTGTCGCGGTGGCGGATGTCGCGGCGGACATCGACACGGATACGGACGGCATTCTCGATGATTATGAAATGCGTGTCGCCGGGACCGACCCTGCAAGGCGCGAGAGCACGGTCTTGCCTCTGGAGGTGCCGACGAACGAGGGCGGCGTGAACGCGGGTGACTTGCTTGGCCAAGCGGCCGACGGATTTGGGACGAGGCTGCGATTGTTTTCATCTGGACCGCGTGTTGCGTTGCCCCGGAATCCGAATGTTGCGGTCGATCTCCTGATTCCTACCGACCCAGGCGCGACGTTGCCTACCGGGTATTTCGCGAGCGCAACGTTGCGGAATATCGCTACGAGCGAGGCCGACTTCTTAGCCGCGGAAATCGAGGCCGCAGAGATTACGATTCCGTATAACGGTGGCGAAATCGTCGGATTGCATGAGCCATCGTTGCAGCCGTTCCGTCTCCAGGGTGGCCAATGGGTGCAAACGGGCATAATGGCGGTCAGCCTGAACATCTTGTCCAACACGGTTACGTTTCGATCGCAGTTTTCAGGCACGTTCATACTCGCCGGGCAAGCGGGCAGCGGCGAAATCGCGTTGTCGCTGGGTTATGGCGCGCTAGTCTTCGTAATGCTGTGCGCTGGTGTTTCACATTTTCTATTCACTCGAACGTCCAATCGCAAGAAGGAGCGGATTCGCGCAAACAGTAGACGTGGCTTCACGTTGATAGAGTTGCTCGTGGTCATCGGCATCATCGGCGTGTTGGCCGCGTTACTCTTGCCGGCGTTGTCACGCGCGCGCATGCAGGCCCGGCAATCGCAGTGCATCAACAATCTGCGGCAACTCTATCTCGCGAACACGATGTTCGCGGACGAGAATGGCGGCCGCTACGTTCCTGCCGCGCCGGACATCAACGATGGATTTGGCGGACGCACCCGATGGCACGGCGAACGCGCAACGTCGGACGGAAACAGCGATTTCGATCCGAAGCGGGGACCGCTCTCGGAGTATCTCCCCGACGCGCGGGTGAAGGAGTGCCCTGTGTTCTCCGAATTCAAACAGCGTGGCGAAGTTTCAAATGCCTTTGAATCAGGTACGGGCGGGTACGGGTACAACATGGCGTACATCGGCGGGACGTTTTATATGAACGATTTCCTGAAAGCGCCGAAACAAACAACGATCGACTCCCGTGTAATGCACCCGGGCGAGACCATCATGTTTGCGGATGCGGCTTTGCCGGAGGGCCCGGATCTAATCGAATACGGGTTTCTGGAGCCGCCGCATTTCGTGTCGGAGGATGCGCCTAAGGGGAATTCCGCGTTTGGATTGTCGTCGCCCAGCCTGCACTTTCGCCATTACGGCCGCGTCACGGTGATCTGGTGCGACGGGCACGTGACCAGCGAAAAGTGGTCATTCGCACCCGTTTCCAACGTTTACGACGGCAACAACCGGCGGTGGGGTGTCGGTTGGTTTGGGCCTGAGAACAATCGATTTTTCGATTCCGGACCGAAAACGGGATACGCGAGTGGGGGGTAGCGAACGATCTCGACAATCTCTGGTTCAAACCGCTTCAGCCACAG
>JAJDAB010000005.1 GCA_029262095.1 Candidatus Hydrogenedentota bacterium | reverse complement strand
CGCTTTTATCAGGATAGTCATCGCGGAAATGCGCACCCCGGCTTTCCTTGCGGGCCGCGCCTGCACGAGCGACGGCTTCTGAAACCGTCAATAAACTATTCAGGTCCAGCGCCGTGTGCCATCCCGGGTTGTATTCGCGATTGCCAGGCGCCGCAACCGTCTTCTCCTGGCTCCGGTATTCCTGAATCTTCTCGACCGCCTGCTGCATTTCATCTTCAACCCGAACGATGCCGACCAAAGCCTGCATCGTATCTTGCAGGGCATATTGGATTTGATACGGCCCAGCGCCATCGGCTTGGGCGTTGCCTTGGCGTTCCAACGGCGCGAGCGCTTCCCGCTCGGCTTCGTCTAAAACTGATTCGTCGATTGTTACGTCGCCGTTTTCTTGCGCGTAGATCGCGGCATGTTCGCCCGCGAGCTTTCCAAACACAACGAGGTCGGACAAGCTGTTTCCGCCGAGCCGGTTCGCGCCGTGCAATCCAGCACCCACTTCGCCCGCGGCAAATAATCCGGGCACGGTCGACATTTGCGTTAGCGAGTTGACGTGTACACCGCCCATCGCGTAATGCGTAGTCGGACCAACTTCCATCGGTTCCTTTGTGATATCAATGCCCGCCAATTCCTTGAATTGGTGATACATGCTCGGCAGCTTTTTCTGAATATGCGCTTCAGAGTTTTGAATCTTTTCCTTGATCCACGCGATATCTAAGAACACACCACCGTGAGGACTGCCACGGCCTTCCTTGATTTCCCGCACGATGCATCGCGCGACGTGATCACGCGTCAACAATTCGGGCGGACGGTTCGCATCTTTGTCGCCGGTCACATACCGCCACCCTTCTTCAGGGTCGGTCGCAGTTGAGCTTTTGTAAAGATCCGGAATGTCGTCGAACATGAAGCGTTTGCCTTCACTGTTCTTCAAGATTCCACCTTCGCCGCGAACACCTTCCGTTACGAGGATGCCTTTCACACTCGGCGGCCACACCATGCCGGTGGGATGAAACTGCACGAACTCCATATCAATGAGTTCTGCGCCCGCGTCGTAGGCGAGCGTGTGTCCGTCTCCGGTGTATTCCCAACTGTTACTGGTGACCTTGAACGCGCGGCCAATACCACCCGTCGCAAGTACAATGGATTTCGCTTTCCAAAGGTGGAAACGGCCTTTCTCGCGTTCATAACCGAACGCTCCGCAAACGCGATCGCCGTCCTTTAGTAGCTTATGAACCGTGTACTCCTGATAAATCGAAATGCCTTGATGAATACCGTGGTCCTGCAACGTCCGAATCATCTCGAGACCGGTGCGATCGCCGACATGCGCCAGCCGCGGATATTTATGGCCGCCGAAGTTGCGCTGCAGAATGCGCCCCTGTTTCGTGCGGTCGAATACAGCGCCCCACGCCTCCAACTCCCGAACGCGCGCCGGAGCTTCCTTCGCGTGAATCTCGGCCATCATAGGGTTGTTCAAATACTGACCGCCGCGCATCGTGTCCGCAAAATGAACCCGCCAGTTATCGCGATCATCGACGTTGCCCATCGATGCAGCCATCCCGCCCTCGGCCATCACCGTATGGGCTTTGCCGAGCAGCGATTTGCAAACAAGCCCTACCGATACGCCCGCGCCGGACGCTTCAATCGCCGCACGCAATCCAGCACCGCCCGCGCCAATGACCAGCACGTCGTACTCATGAGTCGTAAAATCAGCCATGGCTAGATGAGTCTCCAATCGGTCCAGATGCCCATCGAACACATGCGGACATAAACATCCGAGAACCCGACCCAGACGAGGCTCATCCACGCGTACAGCATGTGGCGTTTGTTGAACTCGCTCACAATCCGGTAGATAACCGTTTGGAACGGGTGTTTCGATAATTGATTGTTGTGGCCACCCGCGATATGGCGTAGCGAGTGACAACCGAATGTGTAGCCCGAGAGCAAGATCACGTTCATCGTTAACACGATGGTACCGACACCGACGCCGAACGAGATGTCGCCTGTCGCTTCATCTTCAAACCACAATGCGTTCCACGCGTCGTAGGATAAGAACAAAATGAACAGCAACGCGAGATACAAAAAATAGCGGTGGAGATTCTGAATGATTAGCGGGAATGAGTTTTCGCCCCAATACCCTTTGCGCGGTTCACCGACAGCACAAGACGGCGGGTCACTCCAAAATGCTTTGTAGTATGCGCCGCGATAGTAATAACACGTCATGCGAAAGCCGCCGGGCGCCCAGAGAATAAGGAACGCGGGCGAGTACGGTAAGAACGACGGCCACCATCCCGGCACCCCGCCAAAAACAGCATGATGCGAAACGCCGAATAATTCGGGTGAATACATGGGGGAGAGGTAAGGACCGAAAAAATAGTGCTCGCCCTGCAACGCTGCCCATGTCGAATAAATGACAAAGGTAGAAAGCCCCACAAATACGCCTACGGGCTGCAGCCACCACATATCAATGCGGGAGGTCTGCCCGAATGAACGGGGCTCCAACATATTCTCATTGGCCATTGGCCATGCTCCTTATCCGCGATCCGGCCAAAAAAGGGACTCTCCCCCTCTCAGGTCCCGCCTATCTTCGTAGCAGGAAGCCCTTTGCCGGACAAATGGACGCGTATTCAAGCGAAATAGCGGTCGCGATGTCAACCAGGAAATTCCCTTCGCCACCCTTCGAAGTCCGATTTGGGTAACTGGTTGCGTGTTGCGGGCCGTGTTGCTAGGATGTCGGATGTGGGGGCACTCCAGTCCGCCGACTTGGAAGCCCATCAACGTAATCGGGGAAATGGTTCAGCCATATGGGCGACAAAAAACTACTACGATTGCTCGCGGGTTGCGCCGTTGCATGCGCTTTAATCACAGCAAATGCGCACGCGCAATGGACGTGGACGCCACAAACCGGCCGGTTTGTGAACGTCAAACGGATGCCGAAAGAGACGCCGGAACTGCAGGTGGAGTTCGCCCGTGGTCTGATGGTGGAAGGCAAATACAAAGAAGCGTTGCGCGAGACGTCCAAATTCGTCAACTACTACAACGAGACCGATTGGGCGGATGACAACCAGTATTTACGCGGTGAGATTCGATTGGCGCAGGAGCAATACACCGATGCCGCGAAAGAATTTCAACAAGTCGTCGCTGTCTATCCGGACAGTCCGCTCTTTGACGATGTAATCGCGAAACAGTATGAAATCGGCGATCGATTCTTCGAACGTGGCGAAACCAATCTTGCAAAAGAGAGTCTCCTCGCGTGGCGGCCGTTTAAGAAACGTCCCTTCCGCCGGGCTGTCGATGTGTACAACATGGTGATCGACAACCAGCCGTTCACGAATGAAGCCGCCGAAGCGCAGTACAAGATTGGATTATGTCACTTCACGCTGGAAGAATATGTAGAAGCGTCTTTCGAATATCAGCGAGTGGTTGAAGATTACGCGCAATCCGGATGGGCCGACGACGCAAGCTATGGACTTGCGATGTGCTACTACGAATCGTCGATGTCCGCGGATTACGATCAAGCACCCAGTTTGCTCGCGATGGAAGCCATCGACACATTCGCCG
>JAJDAB010000004.1 GCA_029262095.1 Candidatus Hydrogenedentota bacterium | reverse complement strand
CTATTACCTTCGTGTCCGGGGGGATGCATAATGCGGCGTGATAAGAGCCACGTCCAGGGGGAACGTAGTATGCGAAGCATTTTCGTAGCGGTATGCGCCTTAGGGATGATCGCGGGACTCGGCTGTTCGCCCGCGAGTGATGTTCAACCACTCCCGCAAGCTGAAACGCCCGAACAGGTCGCCGATCGCGTAATGCAGGCGGCCTCGTCAAAGGACGAGGACGCATTCATGGCCATTCTCACGACCAAAGCGCGCGAATCGTTGTCCTCCGGCGACAATGGGAGTTTTGGCGGCCAAGAATACGATTCGTATGAGGTTGGTGAACCGGTCATCGATGGTGCGGAAGCGTCTGTACCCGTATCCGCGGTAAAAGGCGGTGAGCCGGAGAACGTGAACCTTAAGATGCGACAGGAAGACGGCGCGTGGCGACTCTACGCGATGGGTATGGTGGTCGGGCCGGATACGGAAATGACCGTAAACTTCGAGAACATCGGCCAGATGATGCAAGAACTGACGGCGGGATTGGGTGACGCACTCGGCGAAGCACTCACTTCTACCATGGAGAACGCGTTTCAATCCGGCAGTCCCGAAGAAATCGCTTTGAAACTTGCGATGTTCGATGCACTCGAACCCGTGGACGCTGCAGTAGTCGATTCAAGTTGGAAACTCGCGGAAAACGTCCAGGGTAAACCGCGCACGGAGGCATTGAGCGGAATCGCGGAGTCAATCGATCTTTCAATTCATGTGGGCGATCATGCTGATGTGCTTTCTGAAACCGTTGGTATCGACACGAATGAAATGTCCAAGCTCGAAGCGATCGAACGAATCGCGAACGAGGCGGGGCTATACACCGTGTTGCCGAACTTGCAAGATTGGGGGATCGCTACAGCGTTCATGGATGGCATGGCCGATGCCATGGGCGCCTTAATTGGTGGAGAAGACTCCATAGTGACAGTGGAAGGCCCCGGTGCGGAAGCGGCATTGGACAACGCGATGCAGACGGAAACACCAGCAGATAATGCGATTACCTTTACCGCCGATGCGCCTGCTGCGTCGCCCTTGTTTCTGGGACCGTTTCGCCTCGATCTAACAAAAGTTGAGGAGAATGTTCCGCACACGACCGGAAATTTACAGTTGCAGTTGACTGCACACGGATTGCCCCCAGCCGTTCTGAGCATGATGGAAACGCATGAAGACAGCTTTCAGATCCAAGAAGTCGTCGCCCCGGATGGATCACCACTCATTGATATGGACATGAGTTATATGGGTGGCGGCGGAGTCGTGGGTACCGCGTACCACGATACAACTTCACGCGAATTGTCGGGCTTGTTGCGTAGCGTGGATCGAATCGCGCGTATCACTGGGATGGTTGAACTCCCGCGACCGACATCGATGGAAGCGTTGGACTTTTCGACGATGGTGTCCGGTGGGCAGCAGACTGCTGGCGATCTCACCGTAAGTGTCGACAAGATGGACGCGTTTGCATCGCTCAAAGTGACCGGCCCGGAAGATGTTGTGGAAAGCCTGGTGATTTATGCGCAAGCCTACGGCCCGGACGGTGAACCGGTAATGGCGCACTACTCGGACTACCAATCGTGGCAACCGGGCGAAGGGACATTTTCGATGAACCTGGATGAAACCCCGTCACGAGTACAGCTTAAAATCGTATTGGCGGCGGACATCAGTTTGTTTCCATTCGCCTTTACTGCGGTACCTCTACTGAAAGCAGCCGAACAACCGGAACAACTGACGGCGTTGGATTTCGGCGTGCATCCCGCCCCCTTGAAGTTGACGTTCGTCGAAATCACCAAGCGCGACAGTAATTTTAGCGAAGCGAAAGTTTCGATTGAGAATGTAAGCAACAAGCTTCCCCAGAGCGTATTCGTCGATTTCGTGTATCTCGACGGCAGCGGCAAGGAGTTGGACTCATTCCCACACACGATCAACGGATCGTTTTCCTCCGATGGTTGGAGTCCATTGGCAAAGCCAGGTGAAAAAGTGGATACCGACCAAACCGCATTCCAAATGCCGGAGAACACGCAATCGATATCGTTCAGGTTGAATCACGTTGAATTCATGGACGGCACAAAGTGGGAACCGGAAGCCTAAATTGGGCTAGGCGGCCTCATCCTCACTCGGAAAGCGCACAACAGTCGCGAAACCTTTAACAAGCAGCTTTTTCCCCGCGTCAAGGTCCGCATCGACGCGGGCCTTCGTATTATCTTCCCCAAATGCATCCGCGATGTCCCATCCGGAAAGTTCCCGAGGGCGTTCGACATTCTTGTAGGGCTCGATTCCACCCTTCACTGTACACACTTGGAGGTAGTAATCCGTGTTCGTTTTCAGCCCGATTTCACGGCGGTCGATCCAGCAACTGAGATTGCCGCCCTCCCCAACACTGTTGCCGTCGATGTCGAAGACGTCAAAAACGGGATATCCGGGGGATGCGATTCCATTGGCAGAGTAATGGCCCGTGAGCGCTCCCAATTCGTTAAGAACATCGAGGTAGTAGATCATTCCCGTTGTGTCCCAATGGCGAACGACTACAGTACGCTGAGCCGGATATTCCCAGTCGACGAGTGGCGTGATCGGTCGGAATCCTTCCGAAGCTCCGACCTCATGAAACAAAAGAATCTATTCGCTAAACACAGAACCCCCAAGATCGTACGCGGAATTGAAATCGATCTTTAGATACAACTTCTCCGATGTGCTACGGATGACCATTCCGGTCAGATCTCGGGTACGGTCTGTATCGAACTCGAATTCAGCAGCGGACGCTTCCGTTGTGTAGCGGCGCAGAAGATCCTCTTGCGCGTCGGGGATTTCCGTGGACGATTCCTCCCAGAGCCGCGGACGTACTATCGAACGTAATTCATCGTCATCGAGTTCTGCAAGGACAGAAACAGCGTCGTCGAATTCGTCGACAGGTGATTCGAGATGCATGATCATCCTGTGATAGACCGCCCGCGATCGAAAACCGGATTCCGGATAGCGGTGTAGCAACTCATCATAACTAGCCATTGCAAGTCCTGTATCGCCGGTTTCGATGAAGCGTTCCAATGACGTGAATAGACGCTCTTCATCGTTCCGCCAGACGAGTTGTCTCTTTCCAGTATCCAGATCAAGAATCCTCACCGATAGCGGTTCCCCGCCAGTAACATAAGCGACTTGGTGCCGCGTTGGGTGAAACTTGCCTGCATACGCGCCGAATGGCTCATCGGTGATCCACGCTTTTTCCCGAGATTTAAGGTCGATTTTCAAGAGCTGGACCAGAGGTCCCGGTGTGTCGACGAGCCGATCGGGCACTTCACCGACGGAAGACACGATTAGCGTATTGCCATCAGAGTCGACCGACGCAGGGAAATACCCCACAGTTCGTTCATGAAGAACTTCTGGTTCACCACGGTCGAAGGAGTACAACATCAAGAGGCCGGTGCCATCGTGTTCCTCTTCTTCGCCGTGAATGGCATACACGAATGCATCGTCGCCAACCCACTGCGGATTGATCGGATACTCGCCGAGCGTTTTTACGATCGATTTTGTGCTTGCGGAATCCGAGTCAAATTCAAGCAGTACGATTTCTGCGCCGTATTCGACATCTTCCGGCACCTCGTCATCTGGAAGACTCTTCATGAATAACACCCTTCGACCCGTACGATCGAACTGAGGCATTTGCGCGTCTTCAGGAAACTCGGCGAGGATCCGACGCTTGTTGACGTCGTTTGCCGGCGCGATTGCCACAACAACGCGCTGGTCCTCGCCATGTCGTTCCGCGCCAATCGTCAGGATTCGCTTTCGATCCGGCGAGATGGCGAATCCCATTGTGTTTGCGCCTGGAGGAACATCGTGGCGGTAGCCGTCCACAAGGTTTAGCTTCATGAGTCCGCCCGGCCTTGGACTGTCGGCCATATGGAATTCGGTGGGATACATCTGGTTGCCGAACAACAACGCTTCGCCTTCTGAAAGATAGGCAGCACGATCGATGGTTAATCCGTCCAGCCCCTTTATTTTCTCTGAGCGTTGTTTCACGGTGTCCCAACGCCAGACCACACGATCGCCCCAATCCATGAATAGGAGGTAGCGGCCATCCGGGCTCCAAGAAAGGAGATTGAATTCCCAGCAACCCGTAAGTGGTAACGCCGACAGTGCGATGGCCACAATCGATATCTTCCGAACCATAGTCAGCTTCTCCCTTGGAATGAACGTTGCACGATTCGACGGGACATTGAATCCTGTGAAAACACCATCGCGGCTCTGGTTTCGCCGTATTCCGTCCGCATTCGCTCGAACCCCTCGACTGCGCTCTTCCAATCGCCATTGCGTGCTGCTTCTCGTACTCGCCGCATGAGTGCGAGTGCTTCAACCTCTTTGAAGACAGCAGTTGCTTGTTCCTTCGATATCATCGGAGCTTCTTCCGGAATAGATTGGTGCACGACTCGGGCTGTCTCCGGTTGTGAAGGTGAACTCGGACTCATAAACCAGCCGCCCGCAAGCACTCCCAATGCAAACGCCGCTGCCAAACGCGACAGGCCTCGGTATTGAAGCGGCATGCGTTTGGGAAATATGTCGAGTGATGATGACTTGTCACGCTTTTCCAAGGTCGCCCGTATCGCCGCGCTTGGAGGAGGCGCGTCGACCTTCCACGTCGTTAGCAACGCAGATGCCGCCTTTAGCGAGTCGAGTTGCATGGCGCGTTCTGCATCATGTTTGAGATGCCCCACCAATGCTTCGGCTTCGTCCGGCGCGAGTTCGCCGTCCGCATAGGCGGACAAACACTCGTCCCATTCGCGGTCGGTCTCGGGCGGTTTCCAGGTCATGACTTTATCTCCAAGCGTGTTGTAAGTTTCTTACGCAAGATGCCCCTCGCGCGGGCCAGTCGGCTTTTTACTGTGCCAAGAGCAGCACCAGTGATGTGAGCTATTTCGGCGTAGTTCATGGATTCGTACTCACGCAACACGACAATTTC
>JAJDAB010000003.1 GCA_029262095.1 Candidatus Hydrogenedentota bacterium | reverse complement strand
AACCCTCACCGAGGCCAGTTCTGAAGAACCTGTCGTTGCCCTGCTACTGTTGTCGATGCTCGCACGGGCGGAGAGGCCACCTTCCCGGACGGCGTTATTCACGAAGGTGAGGAGATCGAAACCTGGTTTGCCTGCAAGCTTTTCCCGCAGGATGGTTTGTTTCTCGCGATTGCGGATTACTCGGTCATGGATCGCTTGGGCTTGTTTCAACCGGCTTTGTGCTTGTTCGAGTTTCTGTCCGGATTCTCGGTAAGCCTGGTACGGACCTTCACCGAACAAGTAGGCCAAGATCAATGTCGCGGCAATACCGCCAAAGATGAGCATGCGCCGTTCGCGCTCTTGTAATTTGAAGTTAGCCATGGACTCAAGATTCCGTTGGCGAGACGTTTGCCGTACGTCCCATTATGGTGAATGTTGCTTTCTCTTCGCGGATGGACGTAGTGGGCCGTTCGATCGACACCTCAAGATGTTTCGATTCCTTTAGCCGGTCAAACATCGCGTTAACCGCGCCGACGGCCTGCGCACTGACATCGCCCATTATCACAACTTCTTGGCTGCGGTCCCGACTGGCACGCACCATTACGCTGGTAATCGTCACTTGATCGCCAGGCACTGAATTGCTGATCTCTTCCAACAGCGTAAGCAACGTCGGTCGAGTCAGAATCTCAAGCGATACACTCCCGCGCGACCCTGCGCTACTTGTCGCATCGTTTTCCATAGCCCGAAGCGACATAATTCCGCCAGCATCGGCCGCCAAATTGCGGCCACCTTGCACGGTCTGAGACGACGGAAACGCAGCGGCATAAAGATCCCAAATTTGCGATCCGATCATATCGATTTCGGCCACGCGATGACGGTAGGTCGTGACGCTGTAAAACAGGAAGCCGCATAAGAGAAACGCCAGCATCACGCCCGAAATCACCATTTGACTGGCGAATCGTTTCATGACACTACCACTGACCAGAGTGCCGCGCGCAAAATTGATCTCGGGGCCATCGCCCGCAGCCGCCATCGCAGCGCCCGCCATTCCCGCTGCGGTAATCGGCTCCGCACTCGCATCGTCCGTCAGTCGACCGCCATCGCGAACATCATCCATCAAATTGGCATACGTCACCGTCGCGGCGATGCCCGACTCGAATTGCTGACTAGCATCGATCGTCGGACGCGCTCCAGTAACGGTCAACCCAGCGATTTCGGAGTCTCCACGCCACATGGCAAGAAATGCGCGCAATGTATTTTGCACTTCGCGCGCAACCTTGTCGGGTTCAGATTCCAACATTTCAGCGTTACAAGAGAGGGCACGAAAGTAAGCCAGTGTCTTGGACTGAGTGACCGCAAACAACGTGTGGTTCTCGCCCACGTGCAACGCCGCTTGTAATCCCGGACGTTTACCCTGTTGGCGATTGACCAACGCGGTCAATCCGGCCACGTCTAAACCGATGCCATCCACCGACACCCCCGCAGCGCCCAACACTGCAACTTGTTCTGCAAGGTCTTGGGTTCGCAGTCCGAGAGCGAGCACTTCGCTCTCGCCATCGACTTCACGCACGAAGATGTGATCGATGGTCAATTCATCGACCGGAACCGCTAGGTGGGGTTCGAGTTCAAATGTAACTGCGGATGCGACCCGGCGTTTACCGCGAAATGGCACCGCCAACAAACGGGCAACGCTCTGTCGGCTATCCGCCATCAGCACATGCGCTGCAGGCTTCCCTTTCAATTTCGCGTTCAATGATTGAACGGCGTGCACCGCACTTTCGAATTGTTCGTCGTCTTCAGTGGAGAACGATTCGACATGCGCTTCTATCACGGCCGGTCGTTTGCCCCCAGTGTGGATAAACGCGATCCGAACCGTGCCTTCTTCAAGCGCCCACACGGCTATGCGCGAGGACAGTTTCACTGTTGCACCCTCCAATCAATAACCCGGAACAAGCCGTCCAGACCATCCGGATCGCGCCACACGTACGCGTCGATCCGCACTTTGGTACTGCCCGCGATTCCATGACCACGTAACCGGAAACACTTGCTCTCGACCGTCGCTGGGACCGTCCGAAGCACCGGAATGGCATTGGGATCAGGACCGGTTTCATTGTCCACCTGCTGGGGAACCTCCATGGGCAGCGGATCTTTTGGTAGCACGCCGCGCGACGTGTAGTCCTCTTTCAAGACAAAGGGCTGTTGTTCGCGCTCTGCGATTATGAGATCGGCGAACCCGTTTTGCCCAATCGATAGACCTAGCGCGTCCAACAATTCCCACTGAGACGTGTTGAGATTAATGTCGCCAAACCGATCGCCGTGCACCGTCAATAGGTCGGACAGCGGCAATTGGTCATTAAGCGGATCGCCAAAATAGGCGTCCGGCGTAATACCCGGAATCAATAGTAATTCTTCAATCGAATCCATTGGACCGTTCTTACTCGCATACGGCGATTCCAATGACTGGTAGTATTCGCTCTCCACGCCCCCCGGTCTCGGCGATTCGTCAAGGTCGATCCAATCCAATATCGCATCGACCGGGTCGCCTTCGATCGCCCGGGACTCAAACAGAATACGTAACGCTTCAATCAAGATTGATTGTTCTTGCCCGGTCTGTACGTTGATCAACGCGTTCAGATTCAGCTTGCCAAATTCGTCAGCGATCGAACATTGCATGACCGCTTCATTCCGTTCTTGGAACGGCACGCCAGCAGCCCAAAACTCGTCGTACGCGTCATACCCGGCCCCAAAATTCTGTGCGGCCGAATTGGCATTCTGTTGCTGACCGGGAACGACGCCCGCTTGCTGCATGAGGTCGGCTTCAAGCATCGACAGACCCATCGCGACCGCGGACTTCGCGGTCAACATCGCCTCCGTACTGCGCTGGTGCCCTGCCGTATGCGTCGCTTCAACTTGAGTCTCATACACAAATTCGACGACCAATACCGTCAACAACACCACGAATAGCAATGCGATCAGCAATGCGATTCCGTCTTGTCCCGATCGGCGATTGCGACGTTTTCTGTCTGCGTTGGCCGTCATTGCTTAGGCACTCGCGGGGTATCCGTACCACGAGAATTTACACCGAACACGCTGGTGCCCGCCGATGGCGTTCCATCAGCCGTATCCGCTGCGCCGCCCGCTTGAATCGTGCCCTGCTGACCGGCCAGTTGACGCGATTGTAGATCGCGTTGCGCTTCCATCGACGCGATTTCGCGCGCGTCTTGGATGCGCCCCATACCCGCGGGCAACGGAATCACCATCTCGAAGTCCGGAAATTCTTCGATGTCAATGCGATCATTTTCTTCCTCTTCAATCTGTGCTTCCGTGCGCGCGAAATTCACCTTCACGTGAACGCTCCACGGCAACCGGCCGACGACTTCCGAGTCCCATTCGTCAACCCACTCGGCACCATCGTAGTAACGAACGTCGAACGATCGAATCGGCACGGTCCACGTCGGCGCGTCAAAACCAGAATCGGATTCGGATTCGCGTTCGGGATCATCCACATCACCGCTGAGGGCCATCAGGTTTGCCACAGACAACGGCGTCTCTGTCGCACGCAATTGCGGTCCCGCGTCTTCGTCCACATCATCGCGCAAACTAAAATCGCCAATGCGACCCTCCACGCCCAAGACTTCATACCGGACTTCTTTGAGATCGCCCGGCAGCGCCATTCCGCCCATCATTAACGCGGAACTCGCGAATCGAATCGAATCGACCGGACCGTCGGGACTGTCTTCATTGAGGCCAATGAATTGATAGCCAGGCAAACCGAGTCCTTGATCCATATAAACGGACGCGAAGTTGTTTTGGAAACTGCGTTCAAGGAATTGCCGGAGTCGAAGTTCCTCGGAATTAACCCGGCTCACACCAATGGTTGTCGTGACACTGGAGAAACTTGTGTACACCATAGACACCACCACCGCTAAGATCGCAATTGCCAACAAAACTTCAATCAGGGTGAACCCTGCCGATATGTTTTTCGTGCGTATCACAATTGCCGTCCTGCATAGACCAGTTGCGTCGTCACAAACGCGTCCACCGTTTCGTCCGGTGTCGCAATGCGGACCGTCACTTCATACAGGTTTGGCCATGACTCGCCTACAAATTGCGCATCGAACTCGTAAGAATACCCTTCAAGGCGATCGCCAAAATCATTGCTGCCACTGAGCGTACCCGCTGCAATTTCCAACTCCGCGCGGCCCAATGCTTGCACGACCAGGTGATTCATGATGACTTTTGATTCTTGACGTCCATGCGCATTAAGCGCATTCAAATGCGTCTGCAACAAGACGAACATTGAAGTGCCGAGGATTGCCAGAGCAACCACAACTTCGAGCAGCGTGAATCCCGCGCGAGATGGGCTCATGATGCATCCGCCCGTTCTTCGGTCTCGACCTTGCCCCGGCTCAGTCGTGTGCTCCCGGTGATAGGGTCCCACACGATCGTGTAGTACCTATCTTCGCCACGCAACAGGTAGAACGTTACCGTATCCGTAAGCCCCAGAGGCGACACCTCTATCTCCACAATGCCGGTCGTGTGTTCGACATTGCCCACGAGCATCGATTCAACAATGACATCCTTGGGCAGCTTCGTACGGTGCATTAGCACATCTTTAACTTCCCGATCGTCTTCTTCGTCTTCATCACGTAGGGAAAACTCTTCGTCGAATAACGGCCCAATATCGTCGAACAGCGATCCGTCGTGTTGCACGTTCTTCGCTTGCGCTTCCAACGTCCTCCGAAAGAATCGTTCGAACCGCTGTTCCATCATCATCGCTTCTTCCGTCACCCCGCCGGTGCCACCGTCCGTTTGCGATGCGACCAATGCGGCCAACGCCGTCTGCTCGTCGACCTCTGTTTCCGGTTCATCATCTTCAAACAGGTCGTGTGTCGTATCCTGTAATGTGACCGCCCAATACTCCCCGGCATCGAGATCGACTTTCACGGTAATGTATTCACCATTGAATCCGGCATACGCGGCTGCCGATCGCCCGAAACTGGACAGATGACGCGCCGCGCCTTCCAGTTCGCTAAATGCGAATGCGGGCAACAGCGAGGGAACGGCAAGACCCATTATTAAGAGAATGAGTCCCGAAACGATCACCAATTCGATGAGCGTGAATCCGTGTTTCGATTTGACAGACATGGTGGCCTAGCTGGTTCCCGCTAGATTCCAACTTTCGATGTCTGCACTGTAGCCCGATCCGCCGGGCGAACCGTCATCCCCATAACTGACAATTTCGAAATCATGGCCATTCGAGCCGGGCGCCGTGTACATAAATGGGTTATCCCACGGATCCTTTGGAACGGCGTCTTGTTCGAGGAAATTCTCTTTGCCATTGCTGACTAATTGATCGAGTCCTTCCCCACTCGTGGGATACGATCCAAATTCCAGTTTGTACAATTTCAATGCCATGCTGAAATTCGCGATCTGCGTCTTCGCCGCTTGCACCTTGGCTTTGTCAGTCTGGCCGATCAGACGTGGACCGACCAACGCCACCAACATGCCCAAAATCACAATAACCACCATCAGCTCTATCAGCGTGAAACCCGCGCGTGCGCGTCGAGTGCGTTTCGTTTGCATGGGTTCGCTCCTTATCGTTTCCCGGCGGATTCGGTCCGCCGTCATATTCCTGTACTCATGTCGAAGATGGGCAGCAAAATGGCCAGGACAAGTAGGCCCACGACAAAACCCATCACCACGATCATCAATGGTTCAAGCAGACTTACGATGGCATTCACCGTAAGCTCCACATCTTCGTCATAGATTTCTGCCACCTTCAGCAGCATGTCTTCCAGCTCGCCACTTCGCTGCCCCAACTCAACCATGTGGATGAGCATCGGTGGGAATTCGCCCGTCTCTTTCAATGGCGTACCAAGGTCGCGACCGCTCCGCACACCGGACTTCACCTCATCCAACATCTTCTCGATGTGACGATTCTGCACGACCGTTTTCACAACGTCGAGCGCGTTCATCATCGTCAAGCCACTTTCAAGCATCGTACCCATCGTACGCGCGAAACGTGTGCAAACGACTTTTTGATACAAGTCGCCAAACAACGGCAACCGAAGTTTCATACGATCCCAGGCGATACGGCCCTCGGGACGTGCAACCCACATGCGCCACAGGAAAAACAAAGCGACCCCGGTTAGCCCTACCAGCCACCACCATTCCCGCAGAAAGTCTGTGACCGAGATCAACGCGTTTGTCAGCGCAGGGAGTTCGCGATCTTGTTTCACAAACAAGGCGACGATTTTCGGTACGATAAACGCCATCAGAAACGTAACGATCCCGACGCCAACCAATGCCATCAGAATTGGATACGCGAGCATCGCACGAATCTTACTCGTGAGCCGCATTTGACGTTCAGTAATATCGGCCAACCGTTTCAATACGGCTTCGAGCGCGCCGCTCGATTCCCCGGCGCCTACCATATTGATGTACAACTCCGAAAAAATGCGTTTGTGTTGCGACATCGCATCGGCCAAGCGCGACCCTTCATTGACCCGGTCGCGAATGTCATAGATCGTTTTTTTCAGCCGGGGATTCGTCGTTTGCTCGATAAGCGCGCTGAGCGATTCCACCAACGGCATACCCGCATGCAACAGCACCGCCAGTTGCCGGGTCATCAGCGAGGTGTCACGCTGTGATACGCGCCCACCCGCGGCAGCATCGACACCGCCCGTTTTCTTCTTCTCGAATGACTCGGAAATCTTAGTGGGATGAAGCGATTGATCCCGCAACTTACGACGAGCACCGGCAGGCGTATCGGCGTCCATGACGCCTTTGACGGTTTTACCCGTTTTCGCGATCGCTTGATATTCGAATACTGGCATAGCGCTAGTTCCCCAACGTCTCACTGGGGTGAACGCTCAGCGCGCCCGAAAAGTAGACAGCCAATCGCATGACATCAATCCGACGCTTCGTCGAGAATATCATCTCGCGTAACGCGCAATACTTCTTCAACCGTCGTATAACCATTGAACGCTTTCGATGCGCCGTCTTCGCGCAACGTCCGCATGCCTAACCGGCGTGCTTCTTTCTTGATCACATTCGAATCAACGCCTTGCAATGTCATCTCTTGAATCTCCGGACTCATCACCATGAGTTCAAAAATCCCCGTCCGGCCGTAATACCCTCGGTTCTGACAATAGTCGCAACCAAGGCCACGGAACGCGGTGCGGCCATGCGCCTCGGCCTCGGAAATGCCCATCTCAAGTAAACTTTCAAGTTCCGGCTCGTACTCTTCCTTGCACTTCGGGCAAATTTCCCGCACC
>JAJDAB010000002.1 GCA_029262095.1 Candidatus Hydrogenedentota bacterium | reverse complement strand
GAATACGATTTCGCTCGTCGGAAACCTGATTATTACAAGAGCCACCATACCGGTAATCCGGGCGAATGGCTGATGTGGGCACCAATCGGAATCATTTTTCTCCCGTTCACGGTCCCATCGATCGCTCACGGAAATCACGTCTATGCGGAAATGTACTCGATCGAGCTAGGCATGTCGGAGAAACGCGTGAACAGAAAGCTAGGCAGTCCTTCGCAACAACTTGGACCAAAGGGTGAATACGAAATCTCTGTCTTTATACGCGATACAATCTGGTCCGAAGCCGAGAAACACACCGTATCCCTGGGATTGCGAAGCGGGAGGGTGGTATGGATACGCCACGGATATGATGCAACTAAAGATCTACTGGCTACGATATAGGCAGCGTTTGCTGCAGACATAAGAAGGGCTCTAGGCGACCCCGACCTCCACTACCCGCTGAATTCTCGCTCGGAACTTGAATTCAGCGGGTTTTCCTTATGTCTAGAATGCTAACTTGTACTGCAAGGTACCTTGCGCTATACTTTAGCGGTGATCACGTTTCATGGCTAGTTCTCCTAAAACGCTGGACCTGACAAATTGGAGTACCCAACTCCGCAAGGGGCTGCTGGAGTTGAGCATCCTTAACCTCTTGGCACGGGGCGAGCTATACGGATACGACTTGGTTAAGCGGCTCGCGGGTATCGAGGGCTTGGTCGTGACCGAAGGAACAATCTATCCCTTGCTGTCGCGGTTGCGGACCGGCGGGCTAGTTCGGGCGCGGTTGGAGGAATCCAGTGCGGGCCCGGTGCGGAAGTATTACGCGTTGACGGCTGAAGGTCGGCGCGTGCGAACAACGATGAACGCACATTGGTCGGAATTGAGCAAGGGAATCTCCGCGCTCATGAACAATGATGAGGTGCATGATGGCTGAATGGTTGAGCGAGGCGAGCGAGTATCTGGATGGATACCTCAAACAAGTTGCGGTACTGGTCCGTCAACAAGGTGACGATCCTGAAGACGTCGTCGCGGGACTGCGTGATCACATCGCGAATGAAGTTGAGTCAGACGGGGCAGCGACGGTCACGATTGAACGATTGCTCAGCGTACTAGGGGATTTGGGATCGCCAGAAGAAGTTGCGAGCTTCGAACTAGGCACATTGAAACCCGCGCCTACATCCGCGAAATCGATTTCGCCGCCACTACCCGTTCCGCCCATCGCACCTCCTACTACAAAGTCCGTCGTGGTCCATCGACACCGCTCGCCATTGACTTGCCTATTAACCATAATCCTGGCCCCGGTCGCTTTGATGGTGATATTGGCGATACTCGGCATTCTTGTGGCGATACTTCTCCCTGCGTTTGCCCGGTCCCGGGAAGGTGCTGGGCGAGCTGAATGCCAGGACAATCTCAAGCAAATTGGTATTGCGCTAATGTCGTACGCCGAGGACAATGATGGGGAACTACCTCCACTGCGCGTAAGTGGAAAGGCCCCGGTTCTCGACAGCAGGTCGATTTACCCCGCGTATATAGAAGACGCTGGAGTGTTTGCATGCCCATCCGTAGACATTACCAAGAAAGACATTACCGCAGCCGCAGAGCGGAACAAGCACGTAGAGCACAACTATATATTCTTCAGTCACGTCGTCAGGCATGAACAGGAAGCGATTAGCTATCTTGATGCGGTCGAGGCCTCGATATCACATGTTGAAACGCGAGTCGGCGAGGTTCTTGTGGTGAGACAAGAAAGCGAAATGCTAAAAGAAAATATAGTCCTGAGTGACGGAAGCGTACTACCGAAGATTCGTTTGTCAGATGAGAATTCTTACGATGTGCCCGACTCGGCGATTCCCCTCCTCGTCGAGCGTACCTATTACAACCATCGTCAATGGGGTTTCAATGTTCTGTTTCTCGACGGTCATGTTGAATTCGGTGAGATTATTCAAGGGGATTGGGGGCCAGTTGGGCGCGACGGATTCCCCTGGACGGGCGGAATCGCTGAGCGGCTCGACGGGATATTTAGCGACCGTTCGAATTTGGTCGTTGAGGTTCAAGAAGAGTCCACGCCGCAGAAAGTCGACTAGACGCAAGAAAGGCCCTAGGCGTCGGGGTCGCCTAGAGCCCGCCAGTACAGGTTTGGCGAATTTAATAGGATAGGATGACTGCTCGGTAAGCCAACCCATCCGCCTTGCCTGCATATTGATTGTAACACCGGATTTTTGGTTTGGCAAGAAATCCGGTGTTTTAGGATTTGTAAACCTAAGTCATTTATTTGCAACCAGTTACGAATAGCCGTTTTCGCTAATCCGTCAATAATTTAATTGTGTTGGATAGAATTGGCTTGTCTAAAAAATTAAGTATTGATAATAAAGTTAATCGCTGTTAAACTTTTGGCATAGTTCATTCAACTGCAAGTTCAACTGGTGTGGGAGTGTGTCGAAGTGAGCGGAAAGATTCTTGCTGTTCTAGTATTGGTCGCGGTTGGTTGTGCCCCCGTTGAACAGGACGATGGCACCTTAACGGTGACAGCGACCATTGGAATGATCGCCGACGTTGCGCAGGAAATCGGGCAACCGCATATCGCGGTCACGGGGCTCATGGGGCCTGGTGTAGATCCTCATTTATATAAAGCGACGTCGAGTGACCTGCGAAAACTCCGTGAAGCGGATGTGATTTTGTACAACGGTTTGCATTTGGAAGGTCGGATGGCGGACGTGTTGGTGAAATTGGCGCGGCAGATTCCGACGGTTCAAGTGACCGAGACGATACCCGAGTCGAAATTGCGCGAGCCGCCGGAGTTTGCGGGGCAATACGATCCCCATGTGTGGTTCGACGTTTCGATGTGGCGGATTGCCGCTGAACAGATTCGCGATACGTTTGTGAAGATGGACCCGGCGCACGCGGCGGACTACAACGCGAATGCGGAGGCGTATTTGGTGGAATTGGATACGTTGCACGCATACGCGAAAGAGCAGATCGCCACGATCCCTGAATCGTCACGTGTATTGGTTACGGCGCATGACGCGTTCGGCTATTTTGGAGCGGCATACGGCATTGACGTCATGGGTATTCAAGGGATTAGTACCGCATCGGAATACGGCTTGCAGGATTTGTCGCGGTTGGTCGATGTGTTGGTGGAGCGGAAGGTGAAGGCGGTATTCGTTGAATCGTCGGTGTCGCCCAAATCGATTGAAGCGTTGGTGAGAGGTGCCGAAAGTAAGGGGCACGACGTAGTCGTCGGGGGCGAATTGTTCTCGGACGCGATGGGCCAGGCGGGTTCGGTCGAAGGTACGTATCTGGGGATGGTGCGCCACAATGTCGACACAATTGTAAAGGCCTTGAAGTAAATGAGCCCGGAGAATCCGCCACCGATTGAAGTTCACGACCTGACCGTGGCTTATCAGCATCGTCCTGTACTTTGGGACATTGATGCAGTGTTCCCCGAGGGAAAATTGATAGCGATTGTCGGGCCGAATGGTGCGGGCAAGAGCACGCTTATTAAAGCGATCATGGGCTTGGTCCCGCTGGCGTCCGGCCATGTTGAGGTATTCGGGCGGCCCATTGCACAGGGACGCGGTGCGATCGCATATGTACCTCAGCGTGAATCGGTGGATTGGGAGTTCCCAACTACTGCGTTGGACGTGGTCTTGATGGGACGATACGGTCAGCTCTCGTTGTTCGGTCGACCGAAGCGACGTGACCGCGAGATCGCCCGGAATTGCCTCGAGAAAGTTGGGAT
>JAJDAB010000001.1 GCA_029262095.1 Candidatus Hydrogenedentota bacterium | reverse complement strand
CGCGATAATTTAAAGCGCAAGTTCGCGACCGTTGCAATGTATGTTTGGCTTATTGGCGGCATGGCGTACTACCTTGTCCGATTTTCGCGATCGTTCTATATCGAGAATGAAGGACAAATCCAGCGGGCGCTATCATCGTTGTTCGGTGGTTAACGCGTTATGCCACCGGGCGACCAGATCGCAGCCGAAGACGTGCAACGCGCGCTCAACATTTCCGCACATGTTGTATACGAGCAATTGGCTCAGGACTACGACCGTCACCTGCTCGAAGACTGTTCATACAGGGCTCATGAAAAAGTGGCGAGCCTTGTCCTGGAGCATACGGGAAGCGATGCTCGCATACTGGACCTTGGTGCGGGCACAGGACTCATCGGGAAAGCGTTTTTGGATGCTGGTTCATCGTCCCGCCTTGTTGGTGTCGATCTTGTCCGCGCTATGCTCGCGCGAAATCAGTGCGCGGCCTATTCTCAACTCGTGGTTGCGGATGCGACCCGACATATGCCGTTTCGCCCCGAATCGTTCGATGCTGCGGTAGCGGCGGGATTGGTGGAACATGTGGTTGACCCAGGCCTGTTTCTTGAACGTTTTCTGCGCGCGGTAAAACCGGGTGGCGTTGCGGTGTTCACGTACGTACCGAACCACCGAGGTCAGACCGAGGTCTTTGATCAAAATGCAGGTCTGTTATCGCATGATCGTGGCCGCATCGCTTCTGCCATTCGGCGACTGCCCGGCGAAGTGGTCGCACAGTCAAAGTTCGACGCTTATCAAAATGGGGAAGAAGTTGTGCAGCATGAAGTGGTTGCAGTCGTGTGTACGCAGCATGATTCGAACGCCGGTTGACTGGGGACATTCATCAATTTACGATTCTGTGCTTCTTTTGAACCCTTAGCGCTGACATTATTCCGTCTATGACCCGCACAAAAAAAATACTGCTTGGCTGTTGCGCAACGTTTGTCGTCATCCTGGGTGGCGTCCTGGCCTTCGGCGAGCTTCGGTACGGACTGGTCCGTGGGGGCCAGCCCGAATCGCACGCACGCTTTGTTGGGGACACGACTCGGGCGCGAATAATCATTCGCCCGTTGTTGGCCCAAGACCTCTTCGAGGCCTCATTCCCAACGGACCGCAAACCGCCGGCGTGGCTACTCGCCCGCGTGCTGCCCCACGAATTGGCGTTTATTTTCAGCCCGAAAATCGCGGATCGCCAATCCGAAATCTTGTTATACATAAACGAGCAGCGCTTCGGGCCGGTGGTCGCCAACATCATGAATCAGTCCGGCATCATGGGACAGTACGACTACTTGCGATGGGATCCCCCCGGCCTAAAAATGGAACGTCGAGGCTCGATTGTTGCGAACGGTACGCTTAACATCCCTGCCCCCGTTTCGGAAACAGCAATGCGAAGTTGGGGCTTGGTGCAAGGCCTTGAACCCCTCGATGTGGACGGCGGCCACTTCCTCGAAGCCGTGTTCGACAACCGTGACGGCGGCGCTTTCGCGTTGATGTGCGCGCTCTACGATTACGGAATGCTCGGCGACCCCCAGGCGCCGTTGGAGGATGAAGTTGAGACCTTTCTCTCGATCGCCTCTATCCATGTATCCGCCGATGCGACAGTATCCGGCGATCTGGACCTGATCGTTCGCCTCGAAAGCGCGCCGAGCGCTCGAGGCGCGGACATCGACGCAAACGCGTTCAACCTTGAGGTGGCAATTGGTGAATTCTCACGCGTCCTCCGCGAATCCTACGGTGCGGAAGTACGCGGGCGAGCGTTTACCGAGGGCGCTACCGTCACCGGCCGCTACACCGTCAAAGGTGTGGCCGGAATTATCTCGACGTTGCTTTCCGCACAATAGAACTGGTGCCGCAGGAGTCCGGACGCCTCCTCGCTACGGATTCGGGATTTTCCGAGACCGCTCACAAGAGCCAGTTCCCGCTTAGAAAAAGTGATAAAAGTGACTATTGCACGTAATACACGAGCGGAACGCGGTGATCACGGATTGGGAATATCGGAACGAAATTAGAGACGTTTGGATTGCAGAAAATGCCCATTTTTCAGATTAAGAGCAGCACATATCTTTGACCACTTGGCGTGGCCTGGTGTATAGTCGTCCCAGGGTTGTGAGCGTGTGGGTGCACAAATTCTTTAAGGTCGAGCTGCGGCACATCGCTGTGGTAAAGGGTTTCCCTTCAAAGCGCGAACTTCTCCTTCATTATCCGTTAGTTGGCATGTGGGTGTGACTAACGGCATTTAAACTAACTCAAATAGGGAGAGAAGGACATGACACAAAGCAGAAAGGGTTTTACCCTAATTGAACTGCTCGTTGTTATCGCTATCATTGGTATTCTTGCAGCAATTCTGTTACCGGCATTGGCGCGTGCGCGTGAAGCGGCGCGGCGGGCGAGTTGCCAAAACAATCTCAAGCAAATGGGATTGGTCTTCAAAATGTACGCGAACGAATCGGCGGGCGAGAAATACCCGACGATGTCGTACGCGCAAGACATCGGTGACCCAGATACCTGTACGGATCCGGATTTCGGTTTTTTTCCGCAAGGCGATCTCATTTATCCGGAATACCTGACGGATGTGAATGTCTTGATTTGCCCGTCGTCCCCCAATGACAACACGGACGATTACTATCGTGACGAAAACAAGGCTCTTGGAATTCTTCCTTGCCGCCTCTACGCCGACAGTTATTTCTACGTGCAGTGGGCGATCGACGAAGAGACCATCACGGGTGAGAACAATCCGACAGATCCGAACGATCCCAATATCTCGCTCTCAGTCCAGGCGGTTATCGACGGCTATATCGCCCTTGGCGTGGCACTTGGTCTCGATGACCTTGCTTCGCAAGTAGCCGCATTCCCCGACACGCTTGCCGGCACCCATCAAGCTGCCGCCCTGCTCGATCAGAATCTCGATTTGTCGGATTTCGACCCGGCGAATTCTGAAGTTCTATTTCGGTTGCGTGAAGGTATCGAGCGGTTCTTTATCACCGACATCAACAATGCCGCGGCGAGTGCGAAGGGCCAAAGCGAGATTGGTGTCTTTTGGGACATCATTAGACTTCAGGTGTCGGACTACAACCACGTCCCCGGCGGCGTGAACAAGTTGTACATGGACGGTCACGTATCGTTCGTTCGCTACCCGGGTGATGAATTCCCGGCGCGGCGTGTAGACGCAGTGCTCATCGAATTGGCGGAAGAATAACCCGATTCATATCGATTGAATTACGAGCCGGATGGCGTTTCGCCATCCGGCTTTTTTTTGTGAATACGAAGTTTGTCTCTTACTCAATCAC